>NZ_JBFAZW010000011.1:0-119325 GCF_040682015.1 Dactylosporangium sp. NPDC051485 | reverse complement strand
GTTACCCCCTGTTTCTGCGGGGGTGGCGGGGTCGGGGTTACCCCCCCCGTTTGCCCCCCTCACGCGCGGGCGGTCATCCTGTACCGCGGGGGGGGGGCCGGGGCCGGGGCCCCCCGACCGCGTTGTTGATGAGCAGGACGAACGGGTGATCGTAGGGCCACGGGCCGCGGCCGCGCTCGGTGTCGTCCTTGCGCACGGTGAAGAACTCCTGGCCGTCCACGGAGAACGTGATGCGGTCCGGCCGCCAGTCCGCCGCGTACACGTGGTAGTCCGCGGCAAAATCCGTGCCCGGCCTGACGTAGGGCGCCCCGATGCCGGCGCCACCGCGGTAGCCCGGCCCGTGCAGCGTCGAGGAGATCCGGTCCGGCTGGCGCCCGACGTGCTCCATGACGTCGATCTCCCCGCACTCGGGCCAGCCCGCCGCGCCGGTGTACAGGTCCGCGCCCAGCAGCCAGAACGCCGGCCACAGCCCCTGCGTGCCGGAGACCTTGATCCGCGCCTCCGCCCGCCCGTACTGGAAGCTGAAGTGGCCGGAGGTGTTGAGCCGCGCCGACGTGTACTGGCATGTGGTGCTCTTCGACATGGGGTCGAGCGGGCAGGTCGTGCCGGGCACCACCTCGCGCCGCGCCTCGAGGCTCAGGTGGCCCTGCCCGTCCTGGAAGGCGTTGCGGTTGTCGGTGTAGTACTGCAGCTCGCCGGTCACCCCGGGCCCGGTGTCCGGAGTCCACTTGTCCGGGTCCGGCGGGGCGCCCGCGGGGCCGTCGAACTCGTCGCTCCAGACCAGCTGCCGCGGGTCGTGCGTCGGGTCCACCGGGGGCGGCGCAAGCGGGGCGCCGCCGGTGCCGTACACGGACAACTCCCACAGCGAGATCTCCGGCTGGTCCGAGGAGAGCCGCACGTAGCGGGCGGAGCCGGCGACCGCGAGGTCCTCGCGCAGGCCCTTGCCGGCATCGGTGTGGTAGACGGTCCGCCAGGTCCCGCCGTCGCCGGACAGCTGGATGTCGTAGGCGGCGGGGTGGGCCTCGCCCCACTGCAGGCTCACCCGGCTGACCCGCGCCGGCGCGCCGAGGTCGACGGCCAGCCAGCTCGGGCCGCCGGCCTGGTTCGCGGTCGCCCACTGCGTGCCCGCCAGGTTGTCGACCGCGTTGGCCGGGGCCGTCTTCTTGCCGTGGGACGAGGCGGTGACGGGTTTGCGGTAGGACAGCAGCGTTTCCCTCGTCGCCGGGGACGCGCGGTCACCCGCGCGCGGGTCCGCCGCGGTGCCCTCGAACACCGCCACCGTGAACAGCGAGTACCCGAAGCGCGTGGCCCGCGCCCTGAGGTGCAGCCGCAGGTAGGACCCGCTCCCGGCGACGTCGAGCACCTGGCGGCCGCCGTGCCCGCTCGTGGTGCTGTACACGGTCCGCCAGCCCCGCCCGTCGTCGCTGACCTCGAGGTCGAAGGCGGTGGCGTAGGCCGCTTCCCAGTCGAGCACCACACGGCACACCGACACCCGCCGATGCAGGTCGAGCATCAGCCACTGCGGGTCATCCCAGGCGCTGGACCAGCGCGTGCCCGGGTCCCCGTCGACGGCCGCCCCCGGCTGGGTCGTGGCCCCGTCCGTGGACGAGGCGGTGACCGCAGCCGCGCGGGCGACGTCAGCGGTACCACAGCCGGGCGCGCTCCGGTCGCCCTTGCCCACCACGCCGTGCGCGAAGGCGACCCCGGCGATGAGCACCGCGAGCCCGCAGGAAGCGGCAAGCACCGCACCGGACGAGGGCGAGCGTCCCCAGAGCCTTCGCACCTGCGGATCGTAACGACAACGGGCCCGGACGCTGAAGAACGGGCCCGGCGACGGGACCGGTCAGGCGTACGCCACGGTGACCCGCTGCCGGTCGTAGCCGCCCTGTTCGATGGTGTCGACGATCGCGGCCGCGTAGTCGGGGATGCTGATGCGGCTCTCGCCCGCCGCGTCGGTGAGCGGGGTGTCGCGGGCCTCGGTCCGGTAGTGGCCCGTGCGGGCGCCGTCGACCAGGTGGACCGGCGGCGGGCTGGCGTAGGTCCAGCTCACGGGACCGGACGAGGAGCGCAGCAGGTCGAGGGCCGCGGCCTGGTCCTGCGCCGTCTGCCGGTACGCGGCGGGGAAGTCGGGCGAGTCGACGAACCGCCGGCCGGGGGCGTATTCGAGGCTACCGCCACCGCCGACGAAGACCAGCCGGTGGACGCCGGCGCGGGTGAGGCCGGCGAGCAGCGCCGCCGCACCCCGCGGCACAACGCCGTCGGGGCCTTTGATCGCGGCGACGACAGCGTCATGGCCGGCGACCGCCGCGGACACCGAGGCGGGGTCGGTGACGTCCATGGTCGATCGGCCGAGCGGGGTGACCTGGTGACCGCGATCGGCCGCCTCGCGGGCGATCGCGCCGCCGAGCCGGCCGCCCGCGCCGATCACGGCGATCTTGCGGGGCAGTGCGCGCAGGAAGCCGTCGATGAGCGCCACGGCCCGGGGCAGGTGCTCCTCCAGCGCGAAGTGCCCCGTGTCGAAGACGTGGACGGCGGCGTCGGGCAGATCGGTGCGGTAGGCGTGCGCCCCGGCCTCGGTGAAGAACGGGTCGTTGCGGCCCCACAAGATCAGCGCCGGCGGGCGGTGCTCGCGCAGCCACCGCTGCCATTGCGGGTAGGCGGCGACGTTGCAGTGGTAGTCGAGGGCGAGCGCGATCTGTGCCCGTTCGCGCCCTGGCGAGTCGAGGAAGTGCTGGTCGAGGGTCCACCCGGAGGGGTCGACCAGCGTCGGGTCCGCGGTGCCGCCCTCGTACTGGCCACGCGTGACCGGCAGGGTGAGGATCTCCCGCACGCGCTCCTCGGCACCGGGAACGCCCGGCCGGTTGGCGATCGTGTCGCGGGCCAGTTCGGACAGGCCGTCGGCGTACGCGTTGGCGTTCTGGACCACGATGCCGGTGATCCGCTCCGGATGCCGCAGGGCGAGCCGCAGGCCCACGGGCCCGCCGAAGTCGAACATCTGCAGCGCGAATCGGCGCAGGCCAAGGGTTTCGACGAAGCCGTCGATGGTGTCGGCGAGCGCGTCGAAGGTGTAGACGTACCCGTCGGGCGCCTCGGTGAAGCCGAAGCCGGGATAGTCCGGCGCGATGACGTGGTAGCGGCCGGCCAGGGTGTCGATGAGGCGGCGGTACTGATGCGAGCTGCTGGGAAAGCCGTGCAGCAGCAACAGCGCGGGCGCGTCGGCGGGCCCGGCCTCGCGGTAGAAGACGCGCACGCCGTCGACGTCGGCGTAGCGGTGATGCACCGGTGCGGGGATCGCGAGAGCAGTCAAGATCTAATCCCTCTTCTGATTGGTGACGCATTAGATCCTGCGACCTCGCGAACTAATGTGTCAAGCCTCTGGAGTACGATTAGATCCGTGAGGGAGACGACGATCCCGCTCGCCGGCGAGCCGCTCGCCCTGGATCTGGTCAACACCGTCGCGAACGGGCCGGACGGCGACGTGGTCGACCTGCTCGCCTCGCCGGCGACGGCGGCCGCCTGGCTGGACGCGCAGCACGCCCTGGGGCGGCTCACCGATGCCCGCGCCGGCGATCTGGACCTCGTGGCGCTGCGGCAACTGCGCGCACACATCACCGGCTGCGTCGAGCAGGTCCGGCAGGGCTCGGCTCCCCCGCCAGAGTCGCTGGCGGCACTCAACGACGCGCTGCGCGCCGCGCCGGCCTGCCCCCGGATCGGTTGGAACGGCACGACCGTGACCATCACCATCGCGCGCAGCGGCGACCCGCGCCGCGACCTGTGCGCCGAGCTTGCGCACGCCGCCGCGCAGCTGCTCGGCGACCCGGCGATCACGCGTGTCCGCGCCTGCGAGGGCGCGCGCTGCCGCCTGCTGTTCCTGCCCGCGCACCCGAAGCGCAGGTGGTGTTCCCCGAGCACCTGCGGCAACCGTGCCCGCGTCGCGCGCCACTACCAGAAGCATCGCGGCTGAGCCTGGCCGGGCGCACAGGGGTGACGAGCCTACGGCAGCAGCTGCAGGATGCGATCGTCGGTGCTGATCGGTGCGCCGCTGCCGTCCCGGTTGGACGTCATCACCCACAGCGTCCCGTCGGGCGCGGAGGCGACGGTGCGCAGCCGCCCGTACGAGCCGGCGAGCAGCGCCTGTGGCTGCTGCCCGTCCAGCCCGACCTTCCACAGCCGCTTGCCGCGCAGGCAGGCCACGTAGACGTGGCCACCGGCGATCGCGATGCCGCTCGGCGATGCGTATTCGGGCGCCCAGACGTCGATCGGGTTCGCGAACCGGGTGTCGCTGCCCTTGCCCTCCACCACCGGCCAGCCGTAGTTCTTCCCGGCCTCGATGCGGTTGAGCTCGTCGAAGCGTTCCAGGCCCAGCTCAGATGCGTACAGCGTGCCGTGCGGGCCGAAGGCGAGACCCTGCACGTTGCGATGGCCCAGGCTGAAGACGGCGCTGCCGCCGAACGGGTTGCCGGGGGCCGGCTTACCGTCGGGGGTGATGCGGAGGATCTTGCCGGCGAGGGTGTGGCGATCCTGGGCGTTCTCGCCGTTGGCGGTGTCGCCGGTGCTGGCGTAGAGCATCCCGTCCGGGCCGAACGCGAGCCGGCCGCCGTTGTGCTGGTCGGCGTGCGGGATGCCGGTGAGCACCGCGACGGGGGCGCCGCCGAGGTGGAACCGGACGATGCGGTTGTCGACCGCGGTCGAGTAGTACGCGTACACCCAATGGTCGGTCCGGTACGACGGCGACACCGCGAGGCCGAGCAGGCCCCCTTCGCCGGTTGCGTGCACGTCGGCGAACCGCTGGACTTCCGTGACCGCGCCGCGCTTGCTCACCGCCAGGAGCCGGGCGGTGTTGCGTTCGGTGACCAATGCCGAGCCGTCCGGGAGGAAGGCGAGGCCCCACGGGATCTGCAGGCCGGTGGCCAAGGTGCGGACCTCCCCTGGCCGCAGGTCGTTCTTCGGTGGATCGGCAGCACCGACGCCGAGCCAGACGGCCGCCGCCGAAACGCCGATGGAAGCCGAGACGGCGACCGCCGCGACGACCGACCACCAACGCAGGCTCACCACCCGCACCACGATTGCGGACGCGCCCAACCGCCGCCCCACCCGCCGGAAATGATCCGGACACCCGGCGGGTGAGCGCAGCGCCGATCATTCAGTCCGGGGGCCGGATGAGCTGGGCGTTGACCACCACCGCGGGGTCGACGCCGAGGTTGGCCTGCGGCTGCGTGTCTTCCTGGTGGCGGCGGGCCAGGATCGCGGCTCCGGGTCCGTCGCCCTGCTCGATGGCCCGGATCAACTCGGCGTGGCACTCGATGCTGCGCCGGGTCGCCTCGGTGCCGGGCAGTTCGCCCTCCATCACCGTGCGGGCCGCCCACTCCTCCTCGTGCGCGTACCACAACCCCTCGAGCATGCCGAAGAGCAGCTCGAAGGTCTGGTTGCCGCAGTTGCGGACCAGCGCCTCGTGGAACTCCTTCATGCAGGCCACGAACTTGGCGAAGTCGCCGAGGCTCGCCTCGGTGCGGTGGTGGATCTCGCGCAGCGCCGGCACCACGGTCTGCATGCGGTCCGGCCGGGTCGCGCACATCTCGGCGCACATCGGGTCGAGGCGGCGGACCGCCAGGCCCAGGTCATGCACGCTGACGTTGCGGGACTGCAGCACGAGTCCGAAGACGTAGCCGGCCCGCTCCAGCTGTGGCGGGTGCACCTCGGCGCCGCCGCGGTTGCCGCGGCGGATGGTGATGAGCCCCTCGGTCTCCAGCGTGCGCATGGCCTCGCGGACCGACGGCATGCTGACCTTGAACTGCTCGAACAGCTCGTCCTGCTTCAACAGCCCGTTGTCGGTCGTGAGCTCGCCGCGCAGGATCTGGTCGCGCAGCTCGTCGGCGAGGCGTTCGCCGACGCGGCGGCGCGGCAGCAGCGGACCCTTCGTGCCGCGGCCCGCGACGGGCTCCGCCATGATCTCCCCCTTGGTCATGCCGTCACCTCGGACGGACGGGCCAGCACCGCCCGGAACTCGGCCACATTGGCGAGCTTGATGGTCTCATATCCGCGAACGATGTCCGGGGCCCGCGCCACGGCCAGGCAACGCTCCCGGTCGTCGGTACGTAGCGCGGCCAGCACCGCGGTCGTGTACTCCTCCGGCAGCGACCGCTCGACCCGGCGGACCTCGGCCCGGCCGAACGGGTCGAACGCCGTGCCGCGCAGTGGCCGCATCGCCCGCAGCACCCCGAAGACCGGCCGGAACCAGCCGCCGAGCGCCAGCTTGTGGCGCAGCCCGAGCGCTCGCAGGAAGGGCGGATGGATGTGGTACTGCACCCGCGCCCGCCCGCCGCCGGTGGCCGCCTGCGCGCCGATGTCGACCTTCAGGTGCAGCCGCGCGACCTCGTACTCGTCCTTGTAGGCCAGCAGCTTGTACAGGTACCGCGCGAACTCCACGGACACCGCGTCGGTCCCGAAGCGCTCCGCCTCGGCGGCCGTGACCCGGCGCACCGTGTCCACGTACCGCTCGGCCAGCCGCGCGTGCTGGTAGTCGACGAGTTCCCCGGCTCGCGGCTCGGCGATCTCCCGTACCGCGTCCGGCAGGCTCACCGCGTCGAGCAGCCGGCCGGCGGCCGCCCGCGCGCCCGGCGACGGGTCGAGCCCGGCCGCGCCCGGCCGGGTCGCCGCCGCCGGCGCCTCGATCACGGCCGGCGAGACCACGTGGCGGCGCCCGGCCCGGAACGCCGCGATGTTGTCCTCGACCGCGACGCCGTTGAGCCGGATCGCCTCCTCGATCGAGGCGACCGACAGCGGCAGCGCCCCGGCCTGGTAGGCCACCCCGAGCAGCAGGACGTTGGCGGTCGTCTCGTCGCCGAGCACGGCCCGGCTGAGCTGTGCCGCGTCGACGGCGGTGGTGCGCCCGACGGCGGCCCGGATGCGTTCCAGCAGCGTGTCCGCCGGCGGCAGGCTGGTCGCCGTGTTCGTCACCACCGCCGACGTCGGCGTGAGCGAGGAGGCGACGACGGCGACGGTCCGCTGTGGATCGGTGCGTGCCAGGTGCTGCGGGGCCGCGCCGCTGAGCGCGTCGAACACGAGGTAGAGGTCGGCCTGGCCGTCGGAGACCGCGGCGGTGCGGGCGTCGACCGGGGCGGCGCCGATCTGCAGGTGCGACACGACGGCGCCGGCCTTCTGGCTCATCCCCGTCTGGTCGAGGCCGGCCGTGTGGAGCCCGTCGAGCAGGGCGGCGGTGGCCAGGACCTGGTTGACGGTGACGACGCCGGTGCCGCCGATGCCGACCAGGTAGATGCCGTAGGTCCGGTCGCCGAGCGCCGCCTTGTCCGCCGGCTCGGGCGGCGGCGCGTCCGGGTCCGCGCGGCGGGGGCGGGGTGGGCGCCGGGTCGCGGGCGCGGTCGTGCGGACGGTGACGAACGACGGGCAGTCGCCGTCGAGGCAGCTGAAGTCGGCGTTGCACGACGTCTGGTGGATCTGGGTCTTGCGGCCCAGCTCGGTGTCGACCGGCTGGACGGAGAGGCAGTTGCTCTGCACGCCGCAGTCGCCGCAGCCCTCGCAGACGCGCTCGTTGATGATCACCCGGCGGTCGGGGCGGGGCAGCCGGCCGGCGCGCCGCTCCCGCCGGGCCTCGGCCGCGCACACCTGGTCGTAGATGAGCACGGTGACGCCCTCGACCGCGCCGAGGCGCTCCTGCGCGGCCAGCACGTCCGCGCGGGGCCGGACCGTGGTCCCCGGGGCCAGGTCGCGCACGCCGCGGTAGCGCCCGGGGTCGTCGGCGCACACGATGATCTGCTTGACGCCCTCGGCGGCCAGCTCACGGGTGAGCGCCGGGACCGGCATGCCGCCCGCAATCGACTGGCCGCCGGTCATCGCGACGTAGCCGTTGAACAGGATCTTGAAGGTGATGTTCACGCCCGCCGCCACGCAGGCCCGCACGGCGAGCAGGCCGGAGTGGGAGAACGTCCCGTCGCCGAGGTGCTGGAAGATGTGCCCGGTCTGGGCGAAGGGGGCCATGCCGATCCAGGGCACGCCCTCGGAGCCCATCGGCACGACCGGCAGCTTCTGGTTGCCGGCCAGCCGCGGGTCGAAGTAGGACATGCCGTGGCAGCCGACGCCGCCGCCGACGACGGCGCCGGCGGGCAGCACGGTGGAGCGGTTGTGCGGGCAGCCGCTGCAGTACGCGGAGGTGCGGGTCAGCAGCGGCAGGGCGATCGGGCCGCGGGCCGGCGCACCGGCCCGGACCGGCTCGGCCAGGCCGAGTTCGCGGCGCAGGATGGGCCTGATCCGGTCGACGCCGAGCTCGCCGTGGGCCGGCACGAGCAGCCGGCCGGCCCGGTCGCGCTTGCCCACGACGGTGGGGCGGTGCGGGGTCGGGTACAGCGCCCCGCGCACCGCCGACTCGATGAAGTCGCGCTTCTCCTCGACGACCACGACGTGCTCGAGGCCGTCGGCGAAGCGCTCCACGACGGCCGGGTCGAGCGGGTAGATCATGCCGAGTTTCAGCAGGCGGATGCCCCGCTCGCGCAGGCCGGCGTCGTCGAGTCCGGCGTCGGTGAGCACCTGCCGGACGTCGTAGTAGGTCTTGCCGGCGGCGACGATGCCGATCCGGGCGCCGGTCGTGGCCCCCTCGATGCGGTTGAGGCCGTTGGCGGCGGCGAAGGCGACGGCCGCGAGGTGGCGGCGCTCGAGCAGGTCCCGTTCCCGATCGACGAGGATGGTGGGGACCAGGTCGATGCGCTGCCGGTGCTGCCACGGCTCGCCGTCGATCTCCAGCTCCGGGCGGTGCAGGGACAGCCGGTCGGGGGCGAGGTTCACCGACCCGACCGAGTCGGCGACGTTGGTCACCACCTTCAGCCCGACCCAGCAGCCGCAGTACCGCGACAGCTCCAGGCCGATGAGCCCGAAGTCGAGCAGTTCCTGGGTGGAGCCGGGCACGAGCACCGGCATGAGCGCGTCGTAGAACGCGGTCTCGCTCTGGTTCGGCAGCGACGAGGACTTCGCCGCCGGGTCGTCGCCGGCCACCGCGATGACGCCGCCGAGCGGGTGCACGCCGAACTGGTTGGCGTGCTTGAACGCGTCGCCGCAGCGGTCCACGCCCGGGGACTTGCCGTACCAGAGCCCGAAGACGCCCTGCAGCCCGTCGCGGAGCCCGCCCGGCGAGGGCTGCTGGGTGCCGAACACGACGGCCGCCGCGAGCTCCTCGTTCACGCCGGGCACGTGCCGGATGTCCTCGGCCGCGAGGGTCTCGGCCGCCCGGTGCAGGGTGAGGTCCAGCCCGCCCAGCGGCGAGCCGGGGTAGCCGGAGGCGAGGCCGCCGGTGCGCAGCCCGGCCGCCCGGTCCATTCGGTGCCGGTCCAGCAAGATGCGCGTGATCGCCTGGGTGCCGGTGAGGACGACGGTGCCGTCGTCGGCGTCGTAGCGGTCCGCCAGCCGGTAGCCGGCGCGCCGGCCGGCCGGCGTCTCGCTGCCGACCGTTTTGGGCTCAACCACTTCGGTCATGGGTGTCTCGGGCCCTTCGTTGCGGGGGGATGTTCGACGTCGCGTCAGGCGGGCTCGGCGGGTGCGCTGGGCACCCGGGCCGCGGCGGATGGGTCGCTCGGGTCCTTGTAGAGCAGGATGGTGCAGGCGCCGCCGTCCAGGCCGGACGGGCACAGGTTGACCGGCCAGGGCGCGCCGAGCCGCTCGCGGGCCATCTCCACGTGCCAGATCGGCACGTGGGTGCGGTAGATGGTGGTGGCCCGCCCGCCCCAGGCGACCGGGTGCTCGTCGTCGACGACGGCGAGGCCGAGCCCGGCCGCGAACCGGCCGTCGAGGACCTGCCGGGCGCAGGTGCCGCACGGGTCCTGCACGATCGTGAACTTCTCGTCGTCCTCGCTGACGACGAGTTCGGTGAAGTGGCCCTGCAGCAGACGGACCAGGTTCACCAGGCGGTCGCCCGCGGGCCGGTCGATGTCGGCCATGAGGCCGCGCAGGGCGTCCTCGCCGCGCCGGCGGTGGAACGCCTCGAGCTCGTCCGGGCCCCACTCGGCGTACACCTGGGAGAGCAGGGCGGACAGCCAGTCCCGCAGCACGTCGATGACCGAGCGCCACTCGGCCTCCCGCCGGTCGAAGACGGCCAGCGCGCCGTCGGTGTCGCCCCGGTCGGCGGCCGCGGCGACCTCGTCGGCCATCGGGGCCGGCAGGTCGTCGCGCACCGGCTCGACGCCGGGGTAAGCGGCAAAGAAAGTCAAGGTCCGACCGGTCAGGAGGCGCAGGCCCGCGCGGCCGTGGCGCTCGGCGGCGGTGGCGAGGATCGTCGTGACCCAGTCCAGGTAGCGCTCGCGCTGGCCACGGTGCTCCCGCTCGAGCGCCGTGAGCTCGTCACGCAGGCCGGCCCCGTCGGACGCCCCGAGCCGGCGCACCAGTCGGGCGCGGGGCGACAGCGACAGGTCCCGCAGCGCCGCATCGGTGAACACTCGCACCTCGACCACCTCCCTTGACGCTAAGGGTATAACCTTATAACCTTCGGGCTGTGATGCACAACACACCCCTTTCGAACGACGACGCGGCGCTCTCGACGCTGCGGGTCTCCATCGATGCCGGGGTCGCGTGGGTCGAGCTGCACCGGCCCGAGGTGTTGAACTCCTTCAACGAGACGATGCTGCGGGAGCTCGCCGGCCTCTGGACGCGGCTGCGGCTCGACGACGAGGTCCGGGCGGTGGTCGTCACCGGCGCCGGCGACCGGGCCTTCTGCACCGGATACGACCGCTCCGGCCTCGACGCCGCCGACGGCGACGGGACCGGGGAGAGCGCCGAGGACGAGTCGAGCGCGCTGCTGAAGGCCGCCAGCCCGTTCCTGCGCGCGGACGTCGGCGACTTCCTCGGCCCCAAGTCGTGCGGCCTGTGGAAGCCGGTCGTCGCCGCGGTCAACGGCATCGCCTGCGGCGGCGCCTTCTACCTGCTCGGCGAGGCCGACATCATCATCGCCGCCGACACCGCCACGTTCTTCGACCCGCACACCACGTTCGGCATGCCGGCCGTGTTCGAGCCGCTACACCTGCTGCGCCGCATGCCGCTGGGCGAGGTGCTGCGCCTGACCCTGCTCGGCTCGGCCGAGCGGATGTCCGCCCGGCGCGCGCTCGAGATCGGCCTGGTGTCCGAGGTGGTGCCCGGCGACCAGCTGCGGGCCGCGGCCGGGGCGATCGCGGGGAGCATCGCCGCGCTGCCGCCCCTCGCGGTGCAGGCGACCCTGCGCTCCATCTGGATCGGCTCGCAGATGGCGCCGGGGCAGGCGCTCGGCGTCGCCCACGCGCTGGTCGCCGCCGGCACCGACCCGGCCGCCCTCGCCGCCGGGCAGCAGACGTTCCGCTCCGGCGACCGGCCCCGGTGGCGGCTGCGATGATGGACTTCTCCCTCTCCACGGAGCAGCTCGACCTGCGCGCGGGCCTGACCGCCCTGCTCGCCGAGCACTCCAGCCCGCAACGGGTGCGGGCGGCCGAGCCGCTCGGCTTCGACCCGGCGCTGTGGGCCATGCTCGGCGACTTCGGCTTCCCCCACCTGGCCGGCGCCGGCGAGGCGACGCCGGCCGGGCTGGCCGAGCTCGCCATCGCCGCCCAGGCCGCCGGGGCCGCGCTCGCCTCCGCCCCGCTGGTGGAGACCCTGGTCGCGACCCGGCTGCTCGACCGCCTCGGCCGCACCGACGTCACCGGCCTGGTCACGTTCGCGCCCCGGCCGGCCGTGGCCGGCGTCGCCCGGACGGCGCCCTGGGCCGCGGTCGCCGACCGGGTCCTCGCCTGGGACGACGGCCGGATCGTGGCATCGGCGCCGGGGCGCGACGTCGACCGCCCGAAGCAGACCCTGGCCGGGCTGGCCATCGGGCACGTGGACCTGGCCGGCGCGACGGTGCTCGCCGCCGGGCCGGACGCGACCGAGGGGTTCGCCGACGCCCTCGCCGACTGGCAGGTCCTCACCGCCGCCACGCTGACCGGCATCGGGGCGGCGGGGCTGCGCCTCGGCGTCGACTACGCCAAGACCCGTCACCAGTTCGGCCGCCCGATCGGCTCGTTCCAGGCCCTGGCCCACCAGCTGGCCGACGCGGCGACCCTCGTGGACGGGGCCGAGCTGCTGGTCCTCGAGGCGGCGTGGGCCGGCGGCTGCGGCAGCGGGCGCCGCCGCGGCCTGGCCGCAATGGCCGCCGCGTTCGCCGGCCGGGCCGCCCGCTTGGCCACCGACCGCAGCCTGCATGCCCACGGCGGCTACGGCTACACGATGGAGTACGACATCCAGCTGTACTTCCGCCGCGCCAAGGCCCTGGACCTCCTCGCCGGCGGCGAGCGCGCGGCCGTCGCCGCCGTCGTGGACCTCGCCCTGGCCGACATCGACGAAGGGCGGGGCTGATGGAATTCGAGCTCTCCGCGGCGCAGCAGCGGTTCCGGGCCGAGGTGCGCGAGTTCCTGGCCGCGCTGCCGCCGTCGACCTCGGCCGCGGTGCACGACTCCGGCACCCTGCACAGCTGGGACGTGCACCGCGCCATGACCGAGCGCGGCTGGCTGGCCGCGGCCTGGCCGGTCGAGCAGGGCGGGCAGGGCCGGGATCCGTTCGAGATGGCCACGCTGAACGAGGAGTTCGCCCGGGCCGGCATCCCGATCGAGGGCTGGCTCATCTCCGAGCTGGTCGCCAAGACCCTGCAGATCGTCGGCACCGAACAGCAGCGGCGGGAGGTGATTCCGGCCATCCTGAGCGGCGCGGCCCTCATGAGCCTCGGCTACTCGGAGCCGGACTCGGGCTCCGACGTCGCCGCGGCCCGCACCCGCGCCATCCGCGACGGCGACGGCTGGGTCATCGACGGCCAGAAGATGTTCACCACGATGGCCCACGAGGCCAGCCACGTCTTCCTGCTCGCCCGCACCAACCCGGACGTGCCCAAGCACCGCGGCCTGACCATGTTCCTGGTGCCGCTGGACGCCGAGGGCGTCGAGATCCGCCCGGTGCCCACGCTCGGCGGCGAGCGCACCAACGCGACCTTCTACGAAGGGGTCCGCGTCCCGGACAGCGCCCGCGTCGGCGAGGTCGACGGCGGGTGGGACGTCATGATGGTGGCCCTCGCGTTCGAGCGGCAGCCGGCCGCCGCCGGGCACCTGCTGCACCTGGTCGAGCGGGCGGTCGCCTGGGCCCGCACGCCCGGCGCCGACGGGCACCCGCCCATCGAGCGGCCCGAGGTCCGCGCCGCCCTGGCCCGGGCCGCCACCGACCTCGAGGTGAGCCGCCTCATGGGCTACCGCATGACCTGGCTCACCGCCCGCGACGTCCTGCCCCACACCGAGGGCTCGCTGGCCAAGCTGTTCAGCTCCGAGGCGCTCATGCGGGCCGCGGCGTCCTTCGAGGACGTGCTGGGCGCGGACGGGCTGCTGGCCGGGCACGGCACCGGGGCGCCGGCCGACGGCTGGATCGAGCACGAGTTCCGGCACTCGGTCGTGACCACCATCTACGCGGGCACCAGCGAGATCCAGCGCGGCATCATCGCCGAGCGGCACCTCGGACTGCCCCGGGAACGGCAGGCCCGCGCATGAGCGCCGTCGAGGACGTCACCCGGCAGATCGGCTGCACGGTCGCCGACGGGGTGGCCCGCATCGTGTTCGACCGCCCCGAGAAGCTCAACGCGCTCGGCCCGCCCCAGCGCGAGCGGCTCATCGCGCTGCTGGACGAGGCCGGCTCGACCGCCGAGGTACGCGCGGTCGTGCTCACCGGCACCGGCCGGGCCTTCTGCGCCGGCGGCGACCTCAGTCGCCCCGGGCCCCCGCCGGCCGGGGACGGGCGGCCGGCGAGGATCGTCGGCGCGACCGGGCCCGCCGTGCGCAGCGCGCAGGCCCTCATCGCGGCCGTGCTCGACTGCCCCAAGCCGGTCATCGCCGCGGTCAACGGCGTCGCCGCCGGCATGGGGGCCCAGCTCGCGCTCGCCGCCGACTTCATCGTGGCCTGCGCCGGGGCCCGCTTCGCCGAGCTGTTCGTCACCCGCGGGATCGTGCCCGACGCCGCGGCGGCCTACCTGCTCCCCCGCGTCCTGGGGCTGCACCGGGCCAAGCGCCTGCTGCTGCTCGGCGGCGACCTGTCCGTCGCCGACGCCGAGCGGCTCGGCATCGTGCACCAGGTGGTCGAGCCCGACGAGCTCGACGCCGCCGCCGGCGCCCTCGCGGCCCGGCTCGCGGCCGGGCCGACCGTCGCGATCGGCCTGGCGAAACGCCTGCTGAACCACTCGCTGGACTCGGACCGGGTCGCGGCGTTCGACCGGGAGGAGATGGCCGTGGCCATGAACGTGTGGACCGAGGACAGCGCCGAGGGGCTGCGCAGCTTCGCCGAGAAGCGCGACCCGGTCTTCCGGGGGTGGTGAGGCGATGCCCAGGCCCACCGACATCGGCGTCGTCGACCTGATGATGGGAATCCCCAAGGGACCCGGCGACGACAGCTGGCGCCGCTTCCTCGGCAGCCAGCTGCGCGACCAGGAGAGCCGGGAGACCTACCGGTTTCCCGCCGAGTACATGTACAAGAGCCTGCCCGGCGAGCGGTTCAGCTCCGACGGGGCCAAGGCCGTGCTGCTGGAGATGGACCGCTGGGGCGTCGAGCGCGGCATGATCACGGTGAGCTTCGACGACGCGCTCTCGGTCGCGGCCCTGCGCGAGCACCCCGACCGGTTCCTCGGCGCCTACCCGGTCGACCCCAACGCCGGGATGGAGGGCGTGCGCGCGCTGCGGCGGGCGGTCGAGGAGCTGGGCGTGGTCGCCGCCAGCGCGATGCCCAGCGGCTGCAACCCGCCGGTGCCCATCAACGACAAGCGCTTCTACCCGCTGTATGCCGCCTGCATCGACCTGGACATCCCGATCTTCGTCTGCGCCGGCGTGCCCGGGCCTCGGGTGCCGTTCGCGGCCCAGGAGGTCGCCCTCATCGACGAGGTCTGCTGGTTCTTCCCCGAGCTGCGCTTCGTCACCCGCCACGGCTGCGAGCCGTGGGTCGACCTGGCCGTCAAGCTGCTGCTGAAGTGGCCGAACCTGTACTACTCGACCAGTGCCTTCGCCCCGCGCTACTACCCGAAGGCGATCCTCGACTTCGCCAACACCCGAGGTGCCGACAAGGTGCTCTACGCCGGCTACTTCCCGATGGGCCTGTCCCTGGAGCGCATCTTCACCGAGCTCGACGACCTGCCGCTGCACGAGCACGTGTGGGAGAAGTTCCTGCGCACCAACGCCCTGCGGGTGCTCGGCCTCGCCGCGGACGGGGCCTGACGTGGGCCGCCGGGCGATCGTCGCGGGCACCGGCTTCGGCCTGCGCGTGCACGTGCCGGCCCTGCGCGCGGCCGGGTTCGAGGTGGCCGCGCTCGTCGGGCAGGACGTCGAGCGCACGACCCGCCGCGCCCAGCGGATCGGCGTCGCGGCCGGGTTCGACTCGCTCGCGGCGGCGCTGGAGGCCACCGCCGCCGACGTCGTCACGATCGCCACCCCGCCCGACACCCACGCCGAGCTGGCCGCGCTGGCGATCGCCGCCGGCCGGCACGTGGTCTGCGAGAAGCCGCTGGCGCTCACCGTCGCCCAGGCCGAGCGGGTGACGGAGGCGGCCGCCGCGGCCGGGCTCGTGGCGCTGGTCGGCACCGAGTTCCGCTGGGACCCGGCGATCGAGGCGGTCCGGGAGGCGATCGCCACCGGCCTCGTCGGCCGCCCGCACACGGCCACGATCATCCGCTCCTACCCGATCCTCGCCGCCGCGGACGCGGGCGCCCCCGGCTGGTGGTTCGACCCGGCGCGCGGCGGCGGCTGGCTGCGGGCGAACGGCACCCACCTGCTCGATCAGCTCCAGCTCTGGCTCGGCCCCATCGCCGAGGTGTCGGCGACGCTCGGCCAGGCGGTGCCGCGGCCGGCCGGCGCCGCCGACGACGGCTACGGCGTGCTGCTGCGCACCGCGAGCGGCGCGACCGGCGTGCTCCAGGAGTGCGCGGCGGCCTGGGGCGAGCCGGCCGAGGTGACCCGGGTCGCCGGCACCGCCGGCACCGTGTCCATCGTGGACGGTCACGCCTTCCTCGCCACCGCGGACGGGACGCGCCGGCTCACCCCGCAGCCGCCCCCGCCGCCGGCCGCCGACGCCGCCGACCCGCGGCCCTGGACGGCGCTGGAGATCGCCGCCTACACCGGCCTCGCGCAGTGGCTGTACCGCCGCCTCGAACGCCCCGACGAGCCGCCGGCACCCGAGTTCCCCCGCCCGGCGACCTTCGCCGACGGCCTGTCCGTCCTGCGCGTCGTCGAGGCGATCCAGGCCTCGGCCGAGCGGCACCGCACCGTCACCGTCCCCGCCCGCCCCCGAGGAGCGCGATGAGCCGACGACTCGACCCCGGCCTCGTCCGGCCGGCCGACACCGCCGTGCTGACGATGGAGCTGCAGCGCGGCATCGTCGGCCCCGAGAGCCTGGTGCCGGACCTCGGCGAGCGGCTGCGGGCCGACGGCGGCGTCGACGCCGTGCGCCGCCTGCTGGCCGCGGCCCGCACGGCCGGGGTCGCGGTCGTGCACGCCACCGTGGCCCACCGGCCCGGCGGCCGCCGGGCGGGCGCCAACGCCCCGATCCTGCGCCGCGCCGAGGCGATGCCCGAGCACCTGCTCACCGGCTCGGTCTCGGCGCGGGTGCTGGCCGAGCTGGGGCCGGAGCCCGGCGACGTCACGGTCGAGCGGAGCCACGGCGTGACCCCGTTCACCGGGACCGAGCTCGACGCCACCCTGCGCGGCCTCGGGGTGCGCACGGTGGTGCTGGTCGGGGTGTCGCTGAACATGGGCATCCCGGGCGCCTCGATGGAGGCGATCGGGCTGGGGTACCGCGTAGTCGTGCCCACCGACGCGGTGGCCGGCGCCCCGGCCGAGTACGCCGCCGACGTGCTGCGCTACACCCTGCGCCACCTGGCCTGGCTGTCCACGGTGGACGAGGTGGTGGCGGCATGGAGCTGAGTGGACGGTGCGCCGCCATCGCCGGTGTCGGCCCGGGGCTGGGCCGCGAGCTCGCCGTGGCCTTCGCCGCGGCCGGGGCCGACGTGGCCCTGCTCGCCCGCCGGGCCCCCTACCTGGAGGAGGTCGCCGGCGAGGTCGCCGCGACCGGGCGGGCGGCGCTGTGCCTGCCCACCGACCTGACCGACCGCAGCGGCTGCGCCGAGGCGGCCCGGCGCATCGGCGAGCGCTTCGGCGCGGTCGACGTCCTGGTGCACAACGCGTTCTCCCGCCCGCCGCTCGGGTCGCTGGGCGAGCGCACGGCCGCGGACTGGCACGCCGCCGTCGACGGCAACATCCTGTCGGCCACCAACCTGCTGTACGAGCTGCTGCCCCTCATGAAGGGCCGGGGGGCCTCCGTCGTGCTGGTGAGCTCGATCTCGGCCCGGCGGCCCTACCCCGAGTCCGGGATCTACGCGGCGATGAAGTCCGCGATGCTCACCCTGGTGCAGGTGCTGGCCCACGAGCTCGGCCCGCACGGCATCCGGGTCAACGCCGTGGTCCCCGGCTACATCGAGTCCGAGAACCTCGAGGCGTTCTTCGCCGACGCCGGCGCGCGCTCGGGCGCCGGCGCCGCGCAGGCCCGCCACGACGCCGAGGCGGCGACGTGCCTGGGCCGGTTCGTGACACCCCGCGAGGTGGCCGACGTGGTCGCCTTCTTCGGCTCCCGGGCATCGACCGGCGTGACCGGCCAGACGCTCGACGTGAACGCCGGCCAGTGGTTCGGCTGACCCCGTCCTCCGCCCACCCCTGAAGACACCTGGAGCACAGTGGACACACAGACACGGCCCACGGCGCCGCCCCCGCCGGCGCCGGCCCCACCCACCGGCGCCAAGCTGCTCGCGACGGGCGTCGAGCGGCAGTTCATCTCCGGCAAGCAGAAGGTGCACGCCCTCGGCCCGCTCGACCTGACGGTCGCGGACGGCGAGTTCGTCTGCCTGGTCGGCCCGTCCGGCTGCGGCAAGTCGACGTTCCTGCGCGTCGTCAACGGGCTGCTGCCGCCGACCGCGGGCACGCTCGACCTCTGGCTCGACGAGGGCCGGGCCGCGACGTCGATGGTCTTCCAGGACTACGGCGTGCTGCCCTGGAAGACGGTGCTGGCGAACGTCCGGTTCGGGCTGGACATGGCGAAGGTACCGCGGCGGGAGGCCAACGCGCGGGCGATGGACTGGATCCGCCGGCTCGGACTCGCGGGCTTCGAGAAGGCGTATCCGGCGACGCTCTCCGGCGGCATGCGGCAACGCGTGTCGATCGCGCGGGCACTGGCCGTACAACCGCAGATTCTGCTCATGGATGAGCCGTTCGCGGCCGTGGACGCCCAGATGCGGGTCGTGCTGCAGGAGGTGCTGCTCAAGGTCTGGGAGGAGGACCGGCGCACCGTCATCTTCGTGACCCACAGCCTCGAGGAGGCCCTCGTGCTCGGCGACCGCGTGGTCGTCGTGTCGGCGCGGCCCGGCCGGGTGGTCAGCGACATCACGGTCCCGTTCGATCGGCCGCGCTCGAGCGACCTGCGCGGCACGCCCGAGTTCGCGGCCCTGCAACAGAACGTCTGGGATGTGCTGCGCGACGAGGTCCAGGCCTCGCTGGCGGCGGGAGAGGAGTAGCCGTGACCCAGGTGACCGCGCTCGTGCCGCCGGACGGGCAGACGAATGGGCGGCTGGTGCGCCGCGAGGCCTCGGCGTCGCCGGAGCGGGCCGCGGGCCGCCGCCGGAGGCGCCGCATCGCCGAGACCGTGCTGGGCTTCGGCGCCCCGGTCGTGCTGTTCGTGGTGTGGCAGGTGGCCGCCACGAGCGGCGCCGTGAACCCGTTGTTCTTCCCCCCGCCGACCAAGGTCTGGGACGCCGCGCTCGAGCTCATCGAGAGCGGCGAGCTGTTCAAGCACCTGTGGGTCAGCCTGACCCGGGTGCTCATCGGCTGCGGCATGGGCGTCGTGACGGGCGTGGCCGCCGGGGTCGCCCTCGGCGCCTCGCGATGGATCCGGGCGACGCTCGAGCCGCTGCTGTCGGCCCTGTACACGGTGCCGAAGCTGGCCGTCTTCCCCCTGCTGCTGCTCATCTTCGGGCTCACCGACACCGCCCTGAACGTGGCCATCGGCATGACGGTCTTCTTCTTCATGTGGGTCAGCACGATGACCGCGTTCCTGGCCGTGAGCCCCGGGCACCGGGAAGTGGCGCAGAGCTTCGACGCCGGGCCGTGGCAGACCTTCCGGCACGTGATGTTCCCGGCCGCGCTGCCGCAGATGTTCATCGGCCTGCGGATGTCGGTCAGCGTCGCCGTGCTCATGATGGTCGGCGTCGAGTTCACCCAGGCGAACCAGGGCATCGGCTATCTCACCTGGTACTCCTGGACGCTCTTCCAGGCGCCGCGGATGTACGTCGGGATCGTCGCCGTCGCGCTCATGGGCCTGCTGCTGAGCAACATCGTCAAGTGGGTGTCGCTGCTCGTGCTGCCGTGGGCGCGCGTCGAGATCGAGGGCGGCGACCGCAATCTCCTCTGACTTTTCTCCTACACCCCCTCCAACACCCCCGCTCCGCGAAAGGAATCCGCCGTGCACCGATTAGCCGCGACGTCTTTCGTCGCCGTTGCCGCACTCGCCGCCACGCTGCTGGCCGCGTGTGGCGACAGCGGCACCACCCCCGCCGCGAACCCGACCGCGAACCAGCCCACGACCGCGCTCAGCGCCGGCCCCACCGGGCCGAACACCCCCGCGCCGAAGCCGCTGCCGAACGAGGTCACGGTCAACGCCTCGATCCCCTTCCGCAACATCGAGGCGTACGCCCCGCTGCTGCTCGCCGAGCACTTCGGCGAGTTCAAGAAGGAAAACATCAAGATCAATATCCAGCTCGTCCAGACGAACAACCTCGTCGTGCTCATGCAGAAGGGCGACATCGACTTCGCCCCGGCCGCACCGTCGGCGGGCCTGTTCAACGCCATCGCGGGCGGCGCCGACATCAAGGGCATCGGCGGCGGCGTCAGCTGGAGCCCGGCCAACCACCAGGGCTACTACGTGCGCAAGACGCTGCTCAAGCCGGACGGCACGTTCAGCGCCTGCGACCTGAAGGGCAAGAAGGTGTCGACCGGCTCGGCCACCGGGCTGGGCTCGCCGGCCGTGGTCGAGCTGGCCGCGTACCTCAAGACCTGCAACCTCACCGTGAAGGACGTGACGATCGTCCCGCTGGGCGGCGCCGACCTGCTGGCCGGGCTCGACTCCGGCTCCGTCGACGCCGGCAACCTCAGCGACCCGGTCTGGAGCACCGCCGAGAAGGCCGGGCACAAGCTCATCATCCCGTTCACGGCCTCGATCACGAGCTACTGGATGGGCAAGATCCGCACCGAGAAGCCCGACGTGGCCGCGGCCATCCTGCGCGCGCTGGTCCGGACCAGCCGCACCTACCTGCAGGGCGACTACCGCAGCAACCCGGAGGTGAAGGCGGGCCTCGTCAAGTCGATGGAGGCGAAGGAGGAGTCGCTGACCGGGCCGTCCAGCCTGATCTTCGACCCGGACTTCAAGTTCCCGGTCGGCAACATCGGGCCGATCGAGACCGCCTGGGCCGGGATCGGCGGGATCGTCAACTTCGACAAGCCGCTCTCCGACGCGCAGATCTTCGACGACCGGCCGCGGCAGACCGCGGTGTCGGCGTAGCGATGCGCAAGTACCTGGCCATCGGCCACCACGGCCCGGTCGATCCGCAGCTGGGCCTGCGTATCGCCGACGCGGCCGTCGACTGGATCTCGGCGCGGCTGGCCGACGGCACGTTCGACTGCCTGTACTCGATGGCCGGCGGCGGGCGGATGATCGTCGCGAACGCGGGGAGCGAGGAGGAACTGCTCGCACTGCTGCGGGCGGCCCCGGACGCGCCGCGGGAGTGGACGTTCACCGAACTGTTCGACGGCATCGAGGTCATTCGCCGCTACGTCGAGTCGATGCGCTGACTCTTTTCTGGAAAGGGCACTGCGATGCGTGACATGTGGGCGGCCCGGCTCGTGGCTCCCTCGACGTTCGCCCACGTGAGCGTGCCGGCGCCGCTCGCGGCGGCCCTCGCCCCCGGCGAGGTGCTGCTGCGGGTGCGCGCCGGCGCGATCTGCGGCAGCGACATGCCGCTGTTCAAGGGCGCCATCCAGCGCCAGGGCGGCCTGGGCAATCATCCCGACGGTGCGCCGCCGGGCGTGGGCTGCCCGATGCACGAGGTCGTCGGCGAGGTGCTCGCCTCCCGCCATCCCGGCTTCGAGCCCGGCACCACCGCGGTCGGCTGGGCACTGGGCCAGGACGCGATCGCCGAGCTGGTCGTCACCGAGGGCGACTCGCTCGTCCCCGACGACGGCCGGCTGTCCCCCGCCGAGGCGATCGTCGCCCAGCCGCTGGCCTGCGTCATCTACGCGGTCGAGCGGATGGGCGACGTGTCCGGGCAGCGGGTCGCCGTGCTCGGCCAGGGCCCGATCGGCATGCTGTTCAGCCACGTGCTCAAGACGCACGAGGCCTTTGTCGTCGGCGTCGATCGCGTCGACCGGTCGGCGCAGGCGCCGGCCTTCGGCGTCGACGAGTTCGTGCACGCATCCTGCGACCGGTGGGCGGAGTCGCTCGGCCCCGCCGACCGGCCGCAGGTCGTGGTCGAGTCCATCGGGCACCAGGTCGGCACCCTGGCCTGCGCGATCGACGCGGCCGCGGGCGGCGGGCTGGTCTACTACTTCGGGGTGCCGGACGACCTGGTGTACCCGGTGCCGATGCACACGTTCTTCCGCAAGGACCTGACGCTGCGGGCCGGCACGACCAAGGACCGGCAGCGGGTGCTGCGGCTGGCGCAGCAGTACCTGCGTGACCACCCGGCGATCCTGGACGCCTACGTCACCCACCGCCTGCCGATGACCCGCGTCCAGGAGGCCTACGATCTCGCGGCCACGCCGCGCGCGGGTCAGCTCAAAATCGTCGTCGAGGCCGAGTGAGCCTCGTGCTCATCGCGGGCGTCGAGCAGAGGCTGCAGGAAGGCCGGCAGCTCCTGCGGCGTCCGGAGGAACGCGAGCGGGTGGACGATGACGCAGTCGGCGCCGGCGTCCCACAGCGCCCGCGCCTCCTGCAGGACCGGCATGGCACCGGCCTCCTCGGCCGTCGTCCCGTGCGCCACCAGGGTCGTGGCCGCGGTGACGGCGACCGAGCCCGGGGCCCGGCCGACCCGCTCGCACTCCGCGCGCAGGCCGGCGATCGCGGCCCGCACGGCCTCGACCGGCATCGGCGCCGCCCACCAGCCCAGCCCGAGCCGCACGATGCGCTCGATCGCCCGCGGGGTCGGGTTGAAGCCGAACGACAGCCGCAGATCCGCGCCCTGCACCGGGACCGGCATGCTGTGCAGGTCCGCGAACTCCAGCCGCTTCCCGGCATGCGCCGCGGGCCCGCCGGCCCAGAGCGCCCGGCACACGGCGACCTGCTCCTCGAGGTAGCCGAAGCGGCCCTCGAACGCGCGCTCGGTGGTGCGGTACTCCTCCTCCTGCCAGCCGACCCCGAGCCCCACGTCGAGGCGCCCGTCGCAGATGACGTCGAGGGTGGCGAGCTGCTTGGCCAGCAGTACCGCGGGCCGGATCGGCGCGACGAGCACGTTGGTGCCGAGGCGGGCGCGCCCGGTGACGCCGGCGACGGCCGCGAGTGCGGTCAGGGGTTCGTACCAGTTGCTCGTGATCGGGTACGGAAAGCCGACGGTGACCCGCTCCCGGTGCGCGCGCTCGCTCATCGTCACGTGGTCGGGCAGCACGAGCAGGTCGACGCCCATCCGGTCGGCCAGCGCGGCCGCCTCGAGCACCCCGGCGAACCGGCCGCCGTAGAGCTCCTCGACACCCATGAGATTGAAGCCCAACCGCACCATCGCGACCCCGCTTCCGTTGCCAGCCAACCGATTCCCGAACCAAGCAAGTGCTTGGTAGCTTAACCGCGCGGGCCCGGATCGCACCAGGCTCGCCCCGAGGAGGTTTCATGACGAACGAGGATGCGATCCGCGAACTGGTGTGCCGGTACTGCCGGGGCATCGACCGACTGGACATGGAACTGGTCCGGTCCTGCTACCACGCCGGGGCGATCGACCACCACACCGGCTTCGACGGCCCGGTCGAGGCGTACATCGCCTGGGTGGAGCCGAAGCTGCGCGGCTTCGACGGCACCATGCACCTGGTCGCCAACCACCTCGTGGAGGTCGTGGGCGACCGGGCGCTGTCGGAGACGTACGGCATGGCGGTGCATTGGGGCACGCCGTCGGACAGCCCGCAGCTGAACTTCACCAGCGGCTTCCGCTACGTCGACATCGTGGAGCGCCGCGACGGCGAGTGGCGGATCCTGGAGCGGTACGCCTCCCGCGAGTGGACGCGCGCGGAGGCCGGCCTGTTCATGCCCCGCGAGGGACCTGGCCCCGCCGGGCGTCGCGACCGCGAGGACTACGTCTACCGGCTCCGGGACCGGCTGGTCACGCCGTGACGGCGAGCGGCGGCGCCGCCCCGGCGGATGTGATGGTGTCGCCGCTCACCGGAAGTTCGCGGCATGGTCGCGGGCCCACACCGCCGCCCCGGCCTCGGCCCGCTCCGGCCCCGCCGCCCGGCCGGTGACGTCCCGCGCCGTGGTGAGCCGCACGTCGGCCGGAGCCTCGACGACCGGCGCAGTACCGCAGCTCGCCCTTCCCGACAGCCTCTCCCCCAGGCGACGCAGTACGTCCCAGGCGCCTGGGGGAGACTGATGCAGTGCCGCTCGCGACTCATCCTCAACCCCGACGGCACCACGACCGGCTACGCCAGGCGGTCCCTGAGTGCACCGGGAAGAAATGAGCGGACTGCGATTGAAGGCCTTGAGCAGCAAGGTGCGGCGCCGGACGGTGTTGCTGATCCTGGTCCTGGTCGTAGTCACGGTGGCATCAGTGGCTGCCGTGGGCACGTGGCTCTTTGCGAAGCCCGACCCCCGCGCCTATCCGGGTAGTGGCGACTATTCGCTGAGCGACAGCTTGAAGTGGGCGCATATCACGCTGCCGGACTGCGCCCAGTCGGCCGTGCGCTACTCGACGTACTCGGACGCCTTCGGCATGTCTACGATAGTTTCCCTCCGGGTCAGCTCCTCGCGCCAGTGTGTCGACGACTTTCTCACCCAGAATCGGTTCACGGGACCAGCAACCCTGAGTATTGCGGAATTCGTATCTTCCGCGCCTCCGGAATATGGATGGCCGCAGGACCCGGAGAAAACCTTTTCGGTGATCGCCGTGGATTTCGCAACTACGTCGCCGCTTCGGGTGAGCGTTGCGGCCGACCTTGGACCCGAAAGAGCCGAGGTATTCGTTGAAGTGCACAGCGGCTAGTACTCCAGCCGCCGTTTGAGATGTTGCTGGTCGGGCCGGGTGGATGCGGGACGACCACCGCGTGATCGTCTGTGCGTTGTGGACACAACAGTGGCCGCTGGTCACAGCGGAGACCCGGCCGCTTGGCGGCGAGTGCTTGGCGGGGTGCTCGCGTCGTTCGCGGGGCGGTTCGTGCGTGTCGAGCCGAGCAGGACGGCGGCGGCGTTCGTAACGGGGCTCCACGCGGTCCGGCCCGCTGCGCGAATGACAACGGAATCATCAGGTTCCCTCCTGCTTCGCGTCCTGGCCACGACGTCGGCCGAGGCTGACTGGCGAACTCCGGCCGCGCTTTTCCTTGCCCCGAGGCTGGGCATGGCTCGATGGTGGCGACTGATCTCGCCGCATCGACACAGATTCCGACCTGGTGGTCTTGTCGGCACCGTTGGGGCCGAGGAACCCGGTCACGTGACCGGGTTGCACGGTGAAGCTCAGGTTATCGACCGCCAACTTCTTGCCGTAGCGCTTCGTCAACTCGTGGACTTCGATCACTTGACCCATCGTGCCGCCGGGTGGGGTTCGGCGCGTCGGTCCAGGGGCGTAAGCCCGTGGTCGGATCCGCGGTGTGCGGAACGCTATGTGCAGATGGGCCTGCGTCGTATTCCCGCTCACCCCGCCGGCCGGATTTGCCCAAGACGGCGGTTCGAGCCGTTCGGCAGGCGTCCCTTCCGCGATTACGCTCGGACTTGAGGAGGTGATCTCGAATGCCCAGATTCCTGTTTGAGGCAACCTACACGCTCGACGGGCTCCGCGGGCTGTTCAAGGACGGCGGCAGCGGACGAGTCGAGGCGGCCCGGAAGATGGCCGAAAGTGCCGGCGGACGACTTGAGTCGTTCGACTTCAGCCTGGGTGAGCCCGACACGTTCGCAATCTGCGAACTGCCGGACAGCAAGTCGGCTGCCGCAGTCGCGCTCACCATCGGCGCATCCGGTGGAGCCAACATCAAGACTGTGGCGCTGCTGGCCCCGGACGAGATCGATCAGGCGGTTCACCAGACCGTCGAATACCGCGCGCCCGGCATCTGATCCGACCGCATCCCCGTTCACGACCTTCATGTCGCCGTGGACGCGGGTGGCGCAGACCTTCAGGAGGTCGTCGATGGCGTGGCCGGCCCGCTCGGCGACCTCCAGCGCGTCGCCGGCCCGCCCCCGCGGCGAGCACGACGGGACGATAGGCCCCGTCGTGCTGGCTGCAGCTCGACCTACCTCGCGCTGAGCGGCATCGAGGCCGGGGTGACCGGGGTGGGCAGGCGTCCACCATCGCCCAGGTACTGGTGGACCGCCGCGGCGGCCGAGCGGCCCTCTGCGATCGCCCAGACGATCAACGACGGTCCCCGACGGGCGTCGCCGGCGACGAAGACGCCCGGCGCCTCGGTCTGCCAGTCGCCGCCGGCGTCGATCGTGCCGCGCCCGTTGCGGGTGAGCTTCGCCTGGGCCAGGTGCGGTCCGGGCTGCGTACCGGCGAATCCGATCGCGAGCAGTGCCAGGTCGGCCGGCACCTCACGAACCGTGCCTTCGACCTCGCTCAGCGTGAAGCCGGGGCCGATGAGCACGTCCACCAGCTCGACCGCGCGCAGCCGCCCCTCGTCGTCGCCGACGAAACGGCGCACCGCGCAGCCGAAGTTGCGCTCGCCGCCCTCCTCGTGCGCCGAGCCACTGCGCAGCATGGTCGGCCAGGTCGGCCAGGGATCGCGGCCGCCGTCGCGCTGCGGCGGAGGCAGCGGTGCCACCTCCACCAACTGCACGCTGGCCGCGCCCTGCCGGTGCGCGGTGCCGAGGCAGTCCGCGGCCGTGTCGCCGCCGCCCACGACGATGACATGCAGGCCGGCCGCGTCGATCGGCGGCGCGTCCAGCGAGCCGGCGACGACCCGGTTCGCGCCCTCCAGGTACACCATCGCCTGGTGAATACCGCTGAGCTCGCGACCGGGAGTGGCCGGCACGTCGCGCGGGTCGAGGGCGCCGCAGGCCAGGACGACGGCGTCGTGCCGCTCCCGCAGCTCGGCCAGCGAGACGTCGACGCCGACCTCGCAGCTGGTGACGAACGACACTCCCTCGGCGGCGAGCTGCTCGACCCGCCGGTCGATGTGGCGCTTCTCCAGCTTGAAGTCGGGGATGCCGTAGCGGAGCAGGCCGCCGACGGCGTCGCTGCGCTCGTAGACGGTCGTCGCGTGCCCGGCCCGCGCCAGCTGCTGCGCGGCGGCCAGACCGGCCGGGCCGGAGCCGACCACGGCCACGCTGTGACCGGAGGGCGTCACGGGGGTGAAGGGCCGCAGCGGCCCGCCGTCGGTGAGGCGGTTGATGATCTCGACCTCTACCTGCTTGATCGTGACCGGGTCGTCACCGATGCCGAGGACGCAGGCCGCCTCGCACGGTGCCGGGCAGAGCCGCCCCGTGAACTCGGGGAAGTTGTTCGTGGCGTGCAACGCCTCCGCGGCGCGCTCCCAGTCGCCGACGCGCACCAGGTCGTTCCAGTCCGGGATCAGGTTGCCCAGCGGACAGGCGTTGTGGCAGTACGGGACGCCACAGTTCATGCACCGGCTGGACTGCTCGTGAATCACCTGTCCGTCGACGCGCTGGTACACGTCGCGCCAGTCGGCGACCCGCTCGGGCACCGGGCGCAGCAGCGGCAGCTGCCTGCGGTACTTCATGAATCCCATCGGATCAGGCATGACTGGCCTCCATCGCCTGGCGGTGCATCCGGATCGCGACGGGACAACATTGGCCCGAAATGTGAGACGGCTATCCCACTGTCGTGGATGGCACCCTAACCGAACCGCCCGGGTGTCTGACAAGGGCCAGAAGCACCGAATGCGCCACACCCACCGTCGAGCGACGTCCGCGGCGGCACCGGGCGAGCCCCCCACAAGCAGGGCGGCGCTCGCCCGGAGCGCCCAGCGCGGTGGTGCAGCCGTCAGGGAGTCTTGGCCACAGTCAGGAGCACGGCGACGTCTTCGACGGCTTCCAGGCCGTGCCGGGCGGGCGGCACGATGAGCAGATCCCCGGTCCTGCCCTCCCACGAGGTCTCACCGCTGTGCAGCCGTACGCGCCCGCGCAGCACGAGCAGCGTCGCCTCGCCGGGGTTTTCGTGCTCGGCCAGGGACGTGCCCGCGCGCAGCGCGACGAGGGTCTGCCGCAGGGTGTGTTCGTGGCCGCCGTAGAGGGTCTCGGCGCTGCGGCCGGTGGAGGAGGCCGCCGCGCGTTCCAGGTGCTCGCGTGCCCGGGCGTCAAGGGAGAGCTTCTGCATGGGTATGCCTTCCGTTACTGGTCGGGACGGGACGCCGATGCCAGGCTCGGTGAGATGGGCGGCGACGCTGCCGCCGCCAGAGACTTCAGCCGGCCGACACCGGGGCGGCACGCCACTGCTCGGAGCCGAACACCTCGTAGCGGATCCGCTCGTCGGGGACGCCGCGGCGACGCAGGCCCGCGCGGACTGTCTGCATGAACGGGACCGGGCCGCACAGGTACACCTCGGCGTCCGGGCGCACCGGGATGGCGTCCACGTCGACCAGGCCGGTGAACGCGTCCGGGGTCGGCTGCTCGTACCAGACGAGGGAGTCGAAGGAGTCCAGCCGTGCGCCGCTGGCGTGCATGTGGGCGCGCAGCGGGTGCCGCTCGAGGCTGCGGTCGGCGTGCACGGCGGTGACGTGCCGGGCCGGCTGGGTGCGGGCCACGTGGTCCAGGATGGCGGCCATCGGCGTGACGCCGACCCCGCCGCTGACCAGCAGCAGCGGCGTGTCGCCGGGGGCCAGGGAGAGGTCGCCGTACGGCTGGCTCAGCCGCAGCCGGTCCCCGGGGGTCGTGTGGTCGTGCAGGAAGCTGGAGACGACCCCGTCGGGCGCCCCGCCGTTGCCGCGCACGCGCCGCACGGTGATGCGCAAGGTCTGGTCGTCGGCGGCCTGCGACAGCGAGTACTGGCGCAGCTGGCGGGTGCCGTCGTGCAGGTCGGCGGCGACGGTGACGTACTGCCCGGGAAGGAACCCGGGGGTCGGGCGGCCGTCGGCCGGAGTGAGGACGAACGAGACGGTGTCGTCCGCCTCGGCGGTCTTGCTGGCGATGACGTACTCGCGCCAGGGGTTCTCGCCGTCCACGGCGGCCTCGGCGTAGATGCGCGCCTCGCGCCCGATCAGCCGGGTGGCGAACAGCCAGTAGACCTCGTCCCAGGCGGCCGCGATCTGCGGGGTCACCGCGTCACCGAGCACGGTGCCGACCGCTGCGAGCAGATACCGGCCGACCATGGTGTACTGCTCGGGGCGGATGCCCAGCGCGCAGTGCCGGTGCGCGATCCGGTTCACCAGGTGCTCGAACGTCACGGCGTCCGGGCCCGCGCCGACCAGGTGCGTCGCGAAGGCCGCCACCGCACCGGCCAGCGCCTGCCGCTGCTCGCCGGTGGCCTGCGCGCTGCGCGTGAACAGGTTGAGCAGGTCGGGGTTTTCGCCCAGCATCGTGTGGTAGAAGACCTCCGAGATGGCGTCGAGGTGGTCGGCGACGACCGGGAGGGTCGCCTCGACGATCGGGGCATTCGTGGCTGACAGCATGGTTGTTCTCCAGATGAGGGGAATGGGTCGCGCGATCAGGAGCGGCCCAGGCTCAACAGCACCTGCCGCACGGGTGGCGCGGTGAGCTCATCGATCGTGATCGGGTCGAGGGTGGCGTAGAAGGCCTCCTGCGCCCGCCGCAGCGCTCCACGCAGCCGGCAGCCCTGGCTCAGGGGACACGCCGGGTCGCCGGTGCACTCGACGACCTCCGTCTCACCCTCGAGCTCACGCACCAGCCCGCCGACGGACGCCGTCCGGGCCGCGGCGGCCAGCCGCACCCCGCCGCTGCGTCCGCGCACGGTCTCCAGCAGCCCGAGGTGCTGCAGGCGCTGCACGACCTTGGCCAGATGATGCCGCGGCACGGCGACCGCGTCGGCCAGCTCGTCGATGGTGAGCAGGCCGTCGCGGGTGGCACCCAGCATCAGGATGCGCAGGCTGATGTCCGTGGAGCGATTGAGGCGCATGAGTCGACCCTACCCAAAGAGGACTCCAAGATTCCTGTTTTATGGGGTACATCACGGGAGCATTCGCCCACCGACCCCGCCACGTCGCGCCGGCGAGCGGCCACGACGCGCGAGGCGATGGTCGGGTTGCCACCGTATTGACAGGCGTTGAACTCCGTCGATTCAATGGGGCGCCGGAGTCACCCCTGACGGAAGCGGGGCAGCGATGACGGAACGGATCCCCGTCGGGTTCACCGGTGCGCGGGGCGGCGAATGCGGGCTGAGCTGGGGCCAGGTTGCGATCTGGCGCGCGATCCAGCGCCTCGTGCCCGACGATGCGAGCCTCAACATGAGCTGGGTGACCGCCCTCGAGGACGAGGGCATCTCCGTCGACACGCCGCTGTCGAGGATCACGGACACGGTCGCGTACATCATGGCCCGCCACGAGTCGTTGCGCACCAGGGTCCGGCTCGACGAGGCCCGCGAGGCGCGACAGGTGCTGGCGCGGGACGGCGTCATCGAGCTCGTGGTCGTCGACGCGGAGCGGGCCGGGGCCGCCGACGCGGCCCGGCAACTGCAGCGAAGCCTCACCGAGCCGCCGTTCGACTACCCGGACGAGTGGCCGCTGCGGGTCGGCGCGGTGCGCGTCGGCGACGTCGTCACCCACGCCGTCTTCGCCATCTGCCACCTCGTGACCGACCGGGGCGGGCTCACCGCGCTCGTGCGCGACGTCCTGGACAGCCTCGCCGGCCGCACGACGCTCGATCCGCCCGACCGGCAGCCGTACGACCAGGCGCTGCACCAGCAGTCCGACGCGGGGCGACGGCAGAGCGAGAAGGCGCTGCGGTACTGGCAGCGTCACCTGCGCGCGGTCCCCCGCAGCCGGTTCGGCGAACCCGGCGGCGAGCCCCGGTTCGTCAGCGCCACCCTCAGCTCTCCCGCCGGCGACCAAGCCGCCAGCCTGCTCGCCGGGCGCGAGCGGGTCAGCACGTCGGCGGTCGTCCTCGCCGCCGCCGCGGTGCAGCTCGCCCGCCAGACCGGCGCCCGCGAGGCCGTCCTGCAGGTCATCGTCAGCAACCGGTTCCGCCCCGGCCTCGCCGATTCGGTCGGGCCCGCCTCGCAGGACGGGCTGTGCGTCATCGAGGTCGGCGACGACGAGCTCGGCCCCGTCATCGGCCGGGCCATGCAGGCCTCGATGCAGGCGTACCTGCACGCGCAGTACGACCCGGTCGCCCTCGATGCGCTCGTCGCGCAACTCGGCGACGTCGACCTGTCCTGCTCGTTCAACGACCGCCGCTTCGACATGCAGACCCCCGTCTCCGCCGCGACGGGCGTCAGCGCCGACGGGCTGCGCGCCGCACTGCCGCGCACGGCGCTCACCTGGGAGCCGGTCGAGCAGTACGGCGCCCGCTACTTCCTGCACGTCAACGCCGTGCCCGGCGTGCTCGACCTCACCCTCTTCGCCGATACCAGCGTCTTCGACCGCTCGAAGGTCGAGGAGCACCTGCGCGGCATCGAGCGGCTGCTCGTGGCAGAGGCGATCGGCGCTCTCACCGTGACCGCCTAACCCAGGAGCCGGCGAGGCCCGCCGCCCCTGCGGACAGCGAGCCGTGCCGGTGGTACACACGCGCAGGTGCAACGGAACGGCTCAGCTCATGGCGTGAGCTCGGGTAGCGGATTGCCTGTCCGGGCGTCGACGACCCGGCGAGCACCGAGCGGTGCGTAGAGCGTGGCGGTCAGTTCGTACGGCAGGCCGATGTCCGGGCCGTTGCCGCTCGGCGCACGGGTCCGCACCGCGACGACAACCGCGTCCGGCCGCTCCTCGAACCGCGCCAGTGTGATCGTGTCGCCCACGCCGAGCGTGAACCGCACCGTCAGCCGCCGGTCGTCGGAACCCGGGCGACGATAGCCGTCGATGGTGACCGGCCCGTCTCCCGGCCTGGCCAGCCAGAAGACGGTGCCGGCCGCCGCGGCCAGGAGGAGCACCACAACGACGACGAGACGCATAGATCCCCCGATTCGAGAGGTAACGGTGATGGCCTAACCAGAGAGCGCTCTCTCGCGCTTCGGGACGCTACGACCATCGAGCACGCGCCGTCGCCCCTGTTCACATGGCGCACACTCCGACGAATGCGGACGGGGCCGCTTCAACGGCGACGCGGACGACACCATCGCAGCCACGTACACCGTGACGCGGCGCACCGAGCCGCGGATCGCCGCAAGGGTCTGGGCCGCGCTCGACGACGCGCGGACGGCGTTGAACGCCGGGGCTGACACCGGCTCCTACGAGCCCGCCGACCGTGACGTCACCGCGGTGGAGCGGTCGGCGCTCATGCGTGCGCAGCGCCCCGCTGCCTATCGCCTGAACCCGCGGTAACGCCCCGCATGGAGCCGCCTGATTTCTACATGTGAGCGCCTTCTCGGGACCCGGACCGGGCTGTTTCCATGGCCGATGCCGCCCCGCGCCGACGCCATCGACGCCCCGGCAAATCCGGGCCCCATCGCGGGATCGGACCATCGCCCAATTGCATCGATGACTCTAAATTGCGGGATACTATACACTGTGGACGCAAGTGCGCCGCAGGCTTTCGATACAGCGTCATGCGACGCCGGCACGGATACGGACAAGCCGACGGTGCGACCATTATCCAATGCGCTTGGTTGCCGTCTGATCGGCGACAGGACATAGCAAGCCGGCTTTAACTGAATAGCAAGTCGGTGCGGGCTGAATGGTGTTCGCCGGACCGCACGGTTCGGCTTCATCAGAAAAGGAGTTGTGCCGATGCTGAAGAAGGCCACGACGCGCATCAAGCTCGACCAGATCGCCGCGTCCGGCGTCCAGCTGCGCGAGGACGAGCTGCGGCAGATCAGCGCCGGGATGCGCAGCCAGGTCTGCACGAAGGGCAGCGGGGGCTGGTCGTGCTCCGGCGACGGCATGAGCGACTGACCGGGTAACCGGACGACGCGCTCTGACATATCGTCATGACTGAACAGATCCTCGTCCTCACGGACGCCGAAGATGTCACCGCCGAACGGGTCGCGGCGCTGCTCACCTCCCGCGGAGCCGAGGTGCTGCTCCTCGATCCGGGGGTCGTGCCGACCGGTGCACAGGTCGACATGATCGCCGGCGGAACCGGCCGCGTTCGCCGGTGGCTGCGTCTCGGCGGCCGGGACGTCGATCTGGACGGTCTGACGTGTGTGTGGCACCGGCGCCCGACCGCGCCGGTGCCACCCCACACCGTCGGCGACCCGGACGTGCGGGCCCACCTGTCCGGCGAGGTGAAGACCTACCTCGACGGCCTGTGGCGGGCGCTGGCCTGCCGCCAGGTGCCCGCCACCCGCGACGTGATCGACCGTGCCGATCGCAAGTCGTACCACCTCGCGGTCGCCGTCGAGCTGGGGTTCGCGGTGCCGCCGACGCTGATCACCGCCGATGCCGACCGGCTGCTCGACTTCTACGACGAGCACGACGGGAAGATCATCACGAAGCCGTTGCACCGCTCGCCGCGCGGCACCGCCGAGGCGCCCATGGGCCGCTACACGGAGCCGGTGAGCAACCGCGACCTCGGATACATCGCGGCGCTGCGGCTGTCGCCGATGATCGTCCAGGCGTACGTGCCGAAGGACTTCGAGCTGCGGGTGACCGTCGTCGGCGCGGCCGTCTTCGCCGTCGAGATCCATTCCCAGGCGACCCGCCACACGCGGTACGACTGGCGCCGCTACGACCACCAGAACACCCCGCTGCAGGTCCACTCGCTGCCCGGTGACGTGGCAGAGCGCTGCCGCGCGCTGGTGGAGCGCCTCGGGCTGAGCTACGGCGCCATCGACCTGATCCTGACCCCGGAGGGGGAATACGTGTTCCTGGAGATCAACCCCAACGGGCAGTACGACTGGCTCGAGCTGGCCACCGGGTTGCCGATCACCGCGGCGGTCGCCGACCTGCTGCTGACCGGCTCGGTCGAGGCGCCGGCATGACGTTGCTGACGGAGGCGGCCGGACTGCTGCGCGCGGCGACCGCCGAGAAGGCCGGGCGGGCCGAGGTACGGGCCCGGGTCGACGCGCTGCGCGCCCGGCACCCCGAGGCGGGACTGCGCCTGCTGTGGCAGCGCGAGGAGTACGACGGGTCGCTGCACTACGACCTGCTCGTCCGGCAACCGGTTACCGACGCGGGCGTGGTGTCGCTGTCATGGTGCCCGGACGACGCCCTGCCGTGGCCGTTGCGCGGCGTACAGCGCGGCGGCGAGATGCTGCTGGTGCGGGTCAACGGGTTCGAGCTGGGCGTGGCCGACGCGATCGGCTTCCTCGACCTGCTGTGGCGGGAGGCGCCGCTGCGCGACCGGCTCGTGGACACCTGCCTGGTGCGCCTGGCCCTGGACGCCGACGGCACGGACCTCGACGACGCGGCGCTTCAGGACGCCGCCGACGCGTTCCGGCGGGCGCGCGGCCTGCTCACGCTCGAGGACACCCGCGCCTGGATGTCCCGCGAGCGGCTCAGCGACCAGCAGTTCGAGGACCTCGTCGCGCACCAGGCCCGGGTGGCGAGGCTGCGCGAGCAGGTCACCGCCGGACGGGTCGACGCCGAGCTCGCCGTCGACCCGGGCCGTTATGACCAGCTGCGGCTGGTGCGGGTGGAGGCCGCCGACGATGCCACCGCGGCCCGCCTGGCCGCGGCACCGGACCTGCTCGCCGCCGCGGCGGCCGACTTCGCCGCCGGGACCGGGCCGGCGCCGGAGCTGATGACGGTCACGCGGGCGGACCTCGATCCCGCGCTGGCCGAGGCGATCGCCGGCAACGCGCCGGTGCCGCTCGCCGGCGGTTATCTCGTCGCCGCGGTACTGGGTGCGCAGCCCGCCACCCGCGACGCGGTCTCGCGCCGACTGTTCGGCGAGTGGCTCGCCGAGCGGCGGGCCGCGGCCCGGATCGAGTGGAACTGGGGCCCGGCATGAGCGGTCCGGAGCGGAGCGGCGCCTGGTCCGGGTCGACTGCCGCGGAGCCTCGTCGAGCCGGGCCGGGCGTTGGGGCCGCGATCCATGGGCGCAGGGGTGGCTCAGGCCGGCGCCGGAGCGCAGCGGCGCCTGGTCTGGGTCGATCAGCGCGAAGCCCCATCGAGCCAGGCTGGGCGGAGGTGACGGCATGAGCGAGGGCAACCTCACTCGCGACGGGGTGTTCCTGGCCGCCGCGGTGCGCCGCCACGCGGAGGCCGGCCGGGTCGAGCCGGAGCGGTTGCGAATCCTGCCCGTCCGGCTGTTCGCGGCGTTGTGGCTGGCGGCCGCGCTGCTGCTCACCGGGCTGGGCGCGGTGCTGCTCGCGATGAGCGCCGGGCCGGTGCCCCGGTGAGCCGCCGGCGCCTGCCGGAGCTGCGCCAGGTCAAGGCGGCCGACTGCGGTGCCGCCTGTCTGGCCATGGTGCTCACCTACCACGGGCGGCCCACGACGGTACGGCAAATGACCGCCGACCTCGGGGTCTCCCGCGACGGGCTGAGCGCATTGGCCCTCGTCGAGGAGGCCGGCCGGCACGGCCTGCACGCCCGGGCATTCTCGATGCGCCCCGAGGAACTGGCCGCGGTGCCGACGCCCGCGGTGCTGTACTGGAACTTCAACCACTACGTGCTGCTGGAGCGCTGGGGCCGCCGTCGGGTGCATCTGCTGGACCCGGTCTCCGGGCGGCGCCGGCTCACCCGCGAGGAGTTCGACGTCGGCTTCACCGGTGTCGTCGTCGGCTTCGAGCCGGGCCCGGACTTCCGGCCCGGCGACGCCGAGCCGGACCGGCCGGCCTGGCGGCGGCAGTGGCTCAGCGCGGCGCTGCGCCGGTACCGCGGGCTGCTGGCACAGGTACTGCTCGCCTCGGTACTCCTGCAGGTGCTCGGCCTGGCGGTGCCGGCGCTGTCGGCGGTCCTGGTGGATCGGCTGCTGCCCACCGGCACCACCAACCTGCTGGCCCCGCTCGGCCTCGCCGTCGCGGTCGCCGTCGTGGCGCACGCAGTGCTCGGCTTCCTGCGCACCGCGCTAATGCTGACCCTGCGCTCACGCGCCGACGACGACGTCACCGGCGGGGTGGTGCGGCACCTGTTCGCCCTGCCGTACCGCTTCTTCGCCGAGCGCGGCAGCGGCGACCTGGTGATGCGCACCCAGAGCGTCGCCGCGCTGCGCGACATCCTCTCCGGTCACGTGTTGTCGACGCTGCTCGACGCCCCGCTGGCGCTGGGGTACCTCGGCCTGGTGCTGTGGCGCGACCCGGTGTTCGGCGGCTTCCTCGCCGCGCTCGCGTGCATCCAGCTGACGATGCTGCTGGTGACCCGCCGCCGCGTCGCCGAACTCGCCGAACGGGAGCTGCACGCCTCCGCCAAGGCGCAGGCGCAGCTCATCGAGGCGCTGAGCGGCATCGAGACGCTCAAGGCCGCCAGCGCCGAGGAACGCGCCGTCCAGCGCTGGTCGTACCTGCTCGCGGGGCAGCTCAACGCCGGCACCCGGCACGGCCTGGTGCGCGGCGCACTGGAGACCGCGCTCGGGGCACTGCAGTACCTCGCACCGGCGCTGCTGCTGCTCATCGGCGCCCAGCGCGTCCTGCACGGCGAGCTGAGCCTCGGCACCATGCTCGCCCTCGGCGCGCTCGCCACCGCGGCGCTCGCCCCGCTTTCGTCCATTGTGGACAACCTGCACCAGCTGCAGCAGACCGGCGCGCACCTGGCCCGCCTCGACGACATCCTGGACGAGGCGCCGGAGGAAGGCGGCCGGGCGGCGCCCGCCCACGACGGGCGGGTGTCCGTGCGCGACCTGAGTTTCCGGTTCGACCCGCGGGCGCCGTGGGTGCTGCGCGGGCTGACGTTCACGATCGAGCCGGGTCAGAAGGTCGCGTTCGTCGGCCGCTCCGGCTCGGGCAAGAGCACCCTTGCCCGGCTGCTGCTGGGCCTGTACCAGCCGACGGAGGGTCACGTGTACCACGGCGGGCACGACGCGGCGGCGCTCGACGTGCGCACGCTGCGCCGGCAGTTCGGCGTGGTGACCCAGGACCCGACGCTGTTCACCGGCAGCGTGCGGGAGAACATCAGCCTGACCGACCCGGGGGCGCCGCTGTCCCGGGTGGCCGCCGCGGCGGCCGCGGCCGGCATCCACGACGACATCATGGCGATGCCGATGGGCTACGACACGCTCCTCGTCGACGGCGGCGGCCTGTCCGGCGGCCAGCGCCAGCGCATCGCCCTGGCCCGGGCGCTGCTGCCCGATCCGCGGGTGCTGCTGCTGGACGAGGCGACGAGCAATCTCGACCCGGCGACCGAGGCGTACATCGAACAGGAACTGGCCGACCTGCCGCAGACCCGCATCGTCATCGCGCACCGGTTGAGCACCGTCCGTGACGCCGACGTCATCTACGTCCTGGACGGCGGGCGCATCGTGGAACACGGCAGCCACGACGAGCTACTCGCCCTCGGTGGCCGTTACGCGGAACTCGCCGCGCTGCAGTCGGTGGCCGGGTAGGCACGGCGCACGAGCCCGGCCGTGGGGCGAACGGCCGCCGCCCCCCGTTGTGGCGGCGGCCGTTCGGGCTCGGTTCAGCGATCCTGGTCGAGGAACGCGAGGGTGACGGCGGCGAACAGCGGCGACAGGAAGACGTCGTAGTGGGTCAGGCCGGGCAGGATGGCCAGCGCGTGGCCGCCTTTCGGGCGGCTCTCGCCCATCCAGCCGCCGTCGCGCAGGCCGCCGTCGAGGAGGTTGAAGACCTCGACGAAGTGGCTCGGGGGTGCCATGTCGGCGTCGGCGGCGACGATGAGGGTGGGGACCTGCAGGCCGCGAACCTCGTCGGTGAAGTCGAAGTCCTTCGCCATGGCCTCGCCGATCTTGTCGAGCAGCCTCGGGAAGTCCTCGGGGCGGGGCGCGACCCGCTGGTACAGCTCGTACATCGGGGTCTCCTTCATGAACTCGGCGGCGGCCGCGCTCACCTGACCCTGCTGCTGCAGCATCTCGGAGTAGATCGCGTCGCGGCGGATGTGCGCCGACGCGGAGACCAGCCGGCCGACCTTCTGCGGGTGGCGGATCGCGACCTGGAGTGCGACGCCGCCGCCGAGGGAGTAGCCGACGACGGCGGGCCTGTCCAGGCCGAGGTGGTCAATGAGGGCGGCGACGTCGTCGGCCATCAGGCGGACGTCGAGCGGCCGGTCGATGTCGGCGGTGCGGCCGTGGCCCTGCAGGTCGACGGCGATGACCTGGTGATGGCCGGCCAGCACGGGCAGGACCGGCCCGAACATCTCGCCGGAGCCGAGGCCGCCGTGCAGCAGGATCATCGGGCGTCCGGTGCCGTGCGTCTCATAGTACAGGTTGATGCCGTTGACCTCGGCGTACTGCCCGGACCCGGCGTCGGCGCTCCACGTGGTGGCGGTCATGGTCTGCTCCTCAAAAAGCGCGTTCAGGATGCTCGGTTCGTACTGTCCCTGGTTCTGACCAGGCGTGGGTCGAGAACTCATCGGTCCCAACGAAACGGATTTCCCGCGCCGTCTCGGTTAGGTTCGGGTGATGAGCGATATGGCGACGGGCACGTCGATCGAGTCGCAGCTGGAGCCGTACCGCACGGAACTGACCGGGTACTGCTACCGGATGCTGGGGTCGGCGTTCGAGGCCGAAGATGCGGTCCAGGACACGTTCGTGCGGGCCTGGCGGGGTTTCGAGCGGTTCGAGGGGCGTTCGGCGCTGCGGTCCTGGCTGTACCGGATCGCGACGAACGTGTGCCTCACGATGCTGGGCAGCGCGCAGCGGCGGGTGCGGCCGATGGATCTCGGCCCGGCCGGGTCGGGGCGGGCGAGCGACCCGGGCGAGCCGCGCCCCGAGCAGATCTGGCTGGGGCCGGCGGCGGACGGGCGGGTGCTGCCGGAGGTCGCCGACCCGGCCGACGTGGTCGCCGCGCGCGAGTCGGTCCAGCTGGCGTTGGTCGCCGCGTTGCAGCACCTGCCGCCGCGGCAGCGGGCCGTGCTGATCCTGCGCGAGGTCCTCGCGTGGTCGGCGCAGGAGGTCGCCGACCTGCTCGGCACGTCGGTGCCCAGCGTCAACAGCGCCCTGCAGCGGGCCCGGGCCACGCTCGCGGCCACCGACGTCACCGCCGACGTCGCCGACCCCCTCGATGAGGAACAGAAGGCGCTGCTGGCGCGGTACGTGCAGGCATTCGAGGCGTACGACCTGGAGGCGCTCACGGTGCTGCTGCGCGAGGACGCCACGCTGTCGATGCCGCCCTTGCCGCTGTGGCTGCGCGGCCCGGACGACATCGTCGCGTGGATGCTGGGCACGGGCCACGGCTGCCGCGGGTCCCGCCTGGTGCCGGTGGCGGCCAACGGCATGCCGGCGTTCGGGCAGTACCGCCCGAGCCTCACCGGCGCCGGACACGACCCGTGGGCGCTGATCGTGCTGGAGCTGTCCGGCGGGCGCATCGCGGCGCTCAACAACTTCCTCGACACGCCGCGGCTGTTCCCGCTGTTCGGCCTGCCCGCCCACCTGGACTGACGGGCCCCGCCACGTGTCGGTGCTACCGCGCGAGCAGGGAGCGCAGCACCTCGATGATCTCGGCCGGGGCCTCCTCGGCCATGAAGTGCCCGGCGGACGTTGTGCGGTGCTCCAGGTCGGCGGCCCAGGAACGCCACACGGCGGCGGCGTCGTAGCCGAGGGCGGCTCCCCAGTCCTGCTGGACGACGCTGACCGGCATGCCGAGCCGGTGCCCGGCGGCCCGGTCGGCCCGGTCGTGCTCGACGTCGATGCCGGCCGAGGCGCGGTAGTCGGCGACGATGGATGGCACGGCCTCCCGGGAGGCGCGTAGGTACTCGGCCCGCACGCCGGATGGGATGGCCTGCGGGTCGCGGGCCCAGATGTCGAGGAAGTGGCCGAAGAAGGCGTCCGCGCTCGCGCTGATCATCCGCTCGGGTAGTCCGGGCGGCTGGGCCATCAGGTACAGGTGGAACGCGACCGCGGCCGCGGACCCGTGCAGGACGTCCCACATGTCGAGCGTCGGCAGGACGTCGAGCGCGGCCAGATGGGTGATCGCGGCGGGATGGTCGAGACCGGCGCGGACGGCGACGAGGGCACCGCGATCGTGGCCGGCCAGGGCGAAGCGATCGTGGCCGAGCTCGGCGGCGAGGGCGACGATGTCGGCGGCCATGGTGCGCTTCGAATACGTGCCCGTGTCGCGCTCCGCGGGCTTGTCACTCGCCCCGTAGCCGCGCAGGTCCGGGCAGATCACGGTGTGCCCGGCGCTCAGGCCCGCCGCGACGTGCCGCCACATCAGGTGGGTCTGGGGGAAGCCGTGCAGCAGCACCAGAGGGCTGCCGGTGCCGCCCACCGCCACGTTCAGCGTCACGCCGTCAGCGACGGCGACGCGCCGATAGTCGAAACCGGGAATGACAGAACCCACGATCGTCCCTTTCTGGTCGGTGATTGCGTTCAGCGTGCCGGTTGCCGATGAGCAGCCGATGAGCGCGATACGTTGGTCGGGTGCGGGTCGGGTTCGGTGTGCTCGGGCCGGTCGTGGCGTGGGACGAAGCCGGCGCCGTGATCGACGTGAAGGGGCCGAAGCATCGTGCGGTGCTGGCGCGGCTGGTCGTCGCGCGCGGCCAGGTCGTTCCCGTCGGCCGCCTCGTCGATGACCTGTGGCGGACACCTCCTCCCGGCGCGGTGAGCGCGGTTCGCACGTTCGTGGCGGCGCTGCGGCGCGCGCTCGAACCGCGGCGCCCACCGCGTGAACCTGCTCGGCTGCTGGTCACCGTGGGCCCCGGCTACGCGCTTCGGGCCGCGCCGGACGCCGTTGACGCCTGGCGGTTCGACACCGCGCTCGCCGCCGCGTCCGCCGCGCCTGCGCCCAGGGCGGCCGAGCTTCTCGACGCCGCCCTGAGCTGGTGGCGAGGTCCCGCGTACGCCGACTTCGAGGACGAGGGGTGGGCCGGCGCCGAACGATCCCGGCTCGAACAACTGCGGCTGAACGCGCTCGAGCAGTACGCCGAGGCGCGGCTGGCGCTGGGGCGCCCCGCCGACGTGGTGCCGGACCTCGACGCCCATGTGGCCGAGCACCCCTGGCGGGAAGAGGCGTGGCGGCTGCTGGCGCTGTACCGCACGGGGCGGCAAGGGGACGCGCTCGCGGTCCTGCGCCGAGCTCGTGGCCTGCTGCTCGATCAGCTCGGGCTCGACCCGAGCCCGCGGCTGGGTCGCCTGGAGGTCGACATCCTCCAGCAGGCCGACCGGATCAGCGGGGGCGCCGGCTCGCCGGGGCCGGAGCGAATCTGGGCGGAGGCCACGGCGGCCTACGACCGGGCCGTGGCGACCGGCTCCCGGGCTCGGCTGGAGTCGACGGTCAGCCTGCTGCGCAGTCTCGCGGTGACCGGGGCGAGCGGGCTGGAGGCGGCACGGTACCAGCGGCTCGCGGCCATCGACGCGGCCGAGCAGCTGGGCGATGCCGAGCTCACCGCCCGGGTGATCGGCGGCTACGACGTGCCGGCCATCTGGACCCGCTCGGACGATCCGCCGCAGGCCGCGCAGGTCGTGGCGGCGGCCGAGCGGGCCCTGGCCGCCCTGCTCCCCGGCGCGCCGGACGCCACACGGGCCCGCCTGCTGGCCACGATAGCGGTGGAGTCGCGTGGCACCCGTGGCGCGCGCGGACTCGAGGCCGCCCGGGAAGCCGAGCGGATCGCCCGCCGCCTGGGCGACCCGGCCCTGCTGGCCTTCGCCCTCAACGGCGTGTTCATGCAGACCTTCCACCGCGCCGGCCTCGCTCCCGACCGGGACCGGATCGGTGCCGAACTCGTCACGCTCTGCGCCCGCAACGGCCTGGTGACGTTCGAGATCCTCGGTCACCTCATCCGGCTGCAGGCCCGCGGCGCCCTTGCCGACTTCGCCGCCGCCGACGCGCACGCCGCCGCCGCGGACCGGCTCGCCGAGCGGCACGAAAGCCCGCTGACCGGTGTGTTCACGCAGTGGTACCGGGCGCTGCGCCTGGCCGCGACCGGCTCCTCGACGCGGGCCACGGAGGGCGCCTACCGGGACGCGGCGGCACGGCTCGCCGGCGCCGGCATGCCCGGGGTCGACCGGGGCCTTCTCCCGCTGGCGCTGCTGTGCCTGCGGGTGTGGCGCGGCGAGCCGGCCTCCTTCGACGACGACACCGACTGGGGGCCGTACGATCCGTGGGCGCGCCCGCTGGTCCTGCTCGCGCGCGATCGGCCGGCCGACGCCGCCGCAGCCCTGCGCCGGACCCCGCAGCCGCCGCGCGACCTGCTGTTCGAGGCACTGTGGTGCCTCACCGCCCAGGCCGCGGTCAGGCTGGGCGACCGACCGACGATGCAACGGGCCCGGACCGAGCTCACGCCCGCGGCCGGCGAGCTGGCCGGGGCCGGCAGCGGCATGCTCACCGCCGGACCCGTCGCCCACCATCTCAGCCGGCTGGCGGCGGCTCTCGGCGAGTAGCCCCTGCGGGCACGGTTTGCCGGCGCGACAACCGGCTCGCGGGTGCGCCGGCCGCGGGACGGCGGGGGCCCGCCTCGAAGCGGTGGAAGACGGCGGTCAACGCGGCCAGGGCCGCGGCGAAGGCGGGGAGCCACAGGAGCCGGGCGAGGGGCCACGTGCCGTCCGGCGGGTCGAGCAGGCCCCGTGGGCGGCCGGTGGGCAGGGCGGCGAACGTCACCAGCAGCAGCGCCGTCTGGTGCCACAGGAACACCGTCATCGCGGCAAGGTTGAGCAACGCGACCGGGGCCCACGCCGCCGGGCGGCGCAGCACGCCGGCCAGCCACGGACGCAGCAGCAGGTACAACCCCAGCTGGGCGGCCGCCAGGGCCATCGCGAACAGCGACGGTGGGTCGAGGTTCGAGAACCGGTCGCCCGGCACGCCGACCGCCGACGCCGGGTAGCCGAACCGGAGCACCAGCGCGGCCCCGCCGGTCACGCCGGCGGCGAGCAGCGGCAGGCCGGCGCCGCGGGGCAGGCGGCCCTGCGCGAGGGCCATGCCCAGCAGATACGGCGCCGACCAGCCCACCGGCACCATGACGATGACCCACCACGCCGGTACTCCGGATTCGCGCGACGCGTCGGTGAGCGCCACGAGTGCCAGGGGCGCCGCCGCGGCCCACGGGCCGGCCCGCGCGACGAGCGGGCGCAGCACCGGTGTCAACGAGGACAAGCCCAGGTACGCGAGCAGGAACCACAGCGGGTGCGTCACGAGCGACTCGACGACGTGCCGCGTGGGCTGCGGCGCGCCGACGGCGTCGAGCACGGCGAAGGCGGGGACCCACACCGCGGCGAAGGCGAGCACCGGGCGGACCAGCCGGCGGATGCGCGTGCGTGCGCGGCTGCGCATCGCCGCGTAGCCGGCGGCGAAGAAGAACGGGCCGAGGGTCTGCAGGAGCCAGCTGGCCGGCGCGAGGTACGGCGCGGCGGACAGCGGGCTCTCGCCGTGCAGCCGCGACGGGTCGAACGGGTCGCTGACCACGGCCGAGACCAGCCAGTGCCCGGCGACGACGCCGGCGATCGACACCGCCCGCAGCGCGTCGACGGTGCGGTCGCGGCCGGCCGGCGTGCGCCGTTCGATGCGCGCCGCGAGCCCGGCGGTCACGGCCGGTCCTCCGGCCGGTCGTCGCCGAACAGGGCGATGCGGGTGAGGCTCGACTGGGCGTCGGTGCCGAGCGCGAGGTAGTGGTCGTGGTCGGCGACGCCGTCGGCGGCGAAGCGGCGGGCGCCGAACGCCGGGTCCGCCGGTTGCCGGCCGTGCCCGAGCCCGGACATCTGCACGCCGGGCACGAACCGCATGACGTCGTGCGGGGACAGCGCCGCCCACACGCGGGCGGTGGTGCCGAGCTGCGCCGCGGTGGCGACGCCCATGCCGGGGCTGCCGAACGCGGCGATGTCGGTGACCGCCGCGGGCAGCCGGTGGGCGGCCAGGCCGATGACGGTGGAGCCGTAGCTGTACCCCAGCAGCGCCATCGTCGCATCCGGACGGACGGCGGCCAGTCCGGCCACGAGGCGGACCAGCGCCTCGGCCCCGGCCCGCGCCAGGTCCTCCCGCGCCGCCGGGAGATCGATGCTGTCGGGCGCGTCGTACCCGAGCCACACCACGACGGCGAAGCCGTCCGCGGCAGTCCCGTAGCGCCGGGCCTCCTCCTCGATGCCGAGGCCCTGCAGGGCCGGCGAGCGCAGCGCCCGGCCGCCGACGCCCCGCCAGAAGTTCCCGGCCCGGTTGCCGGCGCCGGGGACCAGCACGGCGATCCGCCGCGCGGTCGCCAGGTCGCCGAAGACCTGCGCGACGCGGCCCTGCCCGCGCGGGTCGAACAGGAGGAAGTCGCCGTCCCGGCCGGCATACGGCTCGCCCGCCGCCGCCATCGTCCGGCGATTCGCGTCGTACCGCAGTGCGACCGGCGCGCCGTCGAGGTTCCCGACGACGCCCGGGTAGGCGGCGGCCAGGTCCCGCCGCCCGTCCGGCCCGAGCCCGTCGAGGAACCGCGCGATCTCCCCCGGGTCGGCGGTCATCGGGTCGGGCAGGTGCCGGGCGTCGGCCTGCCACGCCTCGATCCCCGGCGGCGGCACGACCCGCGCCGCGCCGGGCGCCGCCAGCACCGTCCCGGCCGCCGGGGCGAGCGCCACCGCGACGGCCGCCAGTGCGCTCAGCAACCGGCGGGGCATGTCGTATCCCTCGTCATGCCATCACGGTCCCGGAGCCGGGCACCGCGGACATCGGGCCGGCGATCACAACTGCGCGGGCGACGGTAGCCCACGGGCGTAGTTCCGCGGACCGACGAAACCGCCCCTGACCGGCGGCTACCATCGGCGCCATGGCACCCCGTCCCGCCGCCCCGAGGCGACGCCCCGTGCTGGCATGGACGGGGTTCGTGCTCTCGCCGCTGCTGTTCGCCGCCTGGATATTCGCCGGCGACCCGCTGCACATGCCGTCCTACGTCATGCCGGTGCTGGCCATGGCGCTGCTCGGGGGCGTGCTGTGGCGACGGCCGTTCGCGGCGCTGGCGATGCTGCTGGTGTTCGTGCCGCTGCTCGAACTGGTTGCGCGGCCCGAGCTGCAGGAGGGTGTCCGCACCGACATGCGGCTCGTCCTGATGGTGGCGGTCGACCTCGCCGTCGCCTTCGTCACGGCGAACAGCCGTCGCCGGGTCTCCGTGGTCACCGCCGCCGGGGTACTGCTGGTGCAGCTCTGCGTGGCCGTCACGTTCCAGATCCGGCCGGCGGACATGCAGGACTGGGCGTTGCAGTACGTCCTGGCCATGCTCGCCGCGTGGTTCATCGGCAACAACGTCCGGCAGCGCCGCGAGTTCGCGCAGGCCCGGATCGCCGAGTCCGCGCGGTCCGCGGTGCAGCAGGAGCGGCTGCGCATCGCGCGGGAGCTGCACGACATGGTCGCGCACAGCATCGGCGTCATCGCGATGCAGGCCGGCATGGGGCGGCGGGTCATCGACAAGCGGCCGGACGAGGCGCGCCAGGCGCTCGCGGTCATCGAGGACACCGGCCGGGAGACGCTCGCGTCGCTGCGGCGCATGCTCGGCACGCTGCGGCGGGCCGAGCCGGAGCCGGGCGCCGTGCCGCTCGACCCGGCGCCGGGCCTCGCCGACCTCGACCGGCTGGCGGCACGCTCCCGCGACGCGGGGCTGCACGTCGAGGTCAGCGGCGGCGCGGACGAGCGGCCGCTGCCGCCGGACGTCGACCTCTCGGCGTACCGCATCATCCAGGAGGCCGTCACGAACGTGGCCCGGCACGCGGGCACCACCCGCTGCGACGTCCTCGTCGAGCGACAATCCGGCGCGCTCGTGATCGAGGTGGTCGACGACGGCCGGGGCGGCGACCCGGGCGGGGGCGGCTACGGCATCCCCGGCATGCGCGAGCGGGTCGCGCTCCTCGGCGGCGACTTCGCGGCCGGCCCGCGGCCCGAGGGCGGCTTCCGGGTGGCGGCCCGCATCCCGATCCCGGCGGACACGCCATGACGGCCGGTCCCGCGGTCCGGGTGCTGCTCGTCGACGACCAGCCGCTGATCCGCAGCGCGCTGCGGGTGCTCATCGCCGACGCCGACGACCTGGAGGCGGTCGGCGAGGCGGGCTCCGGCGAGGAGGCGGTGCGGCTGGCCGGCGAGACCCGGCCCGACGTCGTCGTCATGGACATCCGGATGCCCGGCATGGACGGCATCGAGGCGACCCGGCGGATCACCGCCGCCCCGGCCGCGCCGCGGGTGCTCGTCCTGACGACGTTCGACGACGACGAGTACGTCCACGGGGCGCTGCGCGCCGGGGCGAGCGGCTTCGTCGTGAAGGACATGGCGCTCGACGACATCCTCGCCGCGATCCGGGTCGTCGCCGACGGCGACGCGCTCATCGCGCCGCGGGTCACCCGGCTGCTCATCGAGCGGTTCCTCGCGCCGGTGCGGCCCGCGGCGCGAGCGCGCCTGCAGCTGCCGGCCGTCACCGGCCGCGAGCGCGAGGTCCTCACGCTGATCGGCCGCGGCAGGTCGAACGGCGAGATCGCCGCCGACCTGCACATCACGGTGGCCACCGTGAAGGCCCACGTCGCCCGCCTGCTGACCAAGCTCGATGCCCGCGACCGCGTTCAGCTGGTCATCATCGCCTACGAGTCCGGCCTTGTCGGTTAGTACCGCAGCCAGGTCAACGGCACCCGCCCGCGGTCGCGCCGCGGACGGTGCTGAAGAAGTCCCAGATCACCTGCGTGGCCGACGGAGTGACGTCGTCGCCCTGCGGCCAGTCGTGGCTGCCGCCCTGGTAGACGGCGAGCTGGACGCACCGCCCGGTGCCGCACCGCACCCACGTGCTGGTGGTCAGGCTGCCCTGCGCGCGGGTGTTCGGGCTGCCGGAACAGCGGTTCGCCCGCCGGTACTGGTCCACCTGCCCGTCGACGGTGGGTTGGGTGTAGCCGCCGATGGTGTGGGGGGTTCCGCCGGGGCCGATGGTCAGTTCCGGGTCGCCGGTCGCGGCGATCTCGAGCAGTGCCGCCGGCGCCGGGTTCGGGCACGGCATGGAGCTGACGGCCGCGTACGTCGCGACGGCCGCGAAGCGTCGGGGCACCGCGCACGCCATGCGCAGGGCCATCTTGCCGCCGTTGCTGTACCCGACCAGGAACACCCGGCCGGGGGCGGCGTCGGGCTGGGTGCCGAGCACCTTGTCGACGACGGCGGTGAGGAAGGCGACGTCGTCGACCGCGGCGGCCTGGGCAGCGCCGCAGCAGTTGCCCGCGTTCCAGGACTGGCCGACCCCGGCGGGGTACACCAGGATCGCCGGCCCGGTCACGTCGGCGAACCCGCTGCGCTGCCGCTCATAGTCCGGCGTGACACAGCAGCCGTGCAGGCTGACCAGCACCGGCAGCCGGGCCGCACCGGCCGGCCACGGACGGACCAGCAGGTAGCTGCGGTTCAGGCCGTTCACGACGATCGGGACGGTCGCCTGGGTCCACCTGACGGGCGGTCCCGGCGACGTTCGGACGGACGGAGCGCGAGAAGTGGTCAGGGCCAGGCACACGACCGCGACGAGCGCCACCGCGGTGGGCAGTGGTCGCCTCCGGGGCATCGGTGCCGGCCCGATGGTCAGTACTGCAGCCTGGGGTCGTCGTACTGCTTGAACTCCAGCACGTTGTTGGACGGGTCGGCGAGGAAGATGGTGCGGTGCTGCTCGGCGGTGCCCTCGAACCGCGTCGCGGGTCCGGACAGGACTCGCACCTTGCGGTACTCCACCAGCTGCAGCAGCCGGTCGAAGTCCTCGGCGCGGGCGAACGTGACACCGAAGTGCCGGGGATACTCGGCGGGTTCGGCGGCCACGGCGGCGGCGTCGAGGTGGCACACGAGCTGGTCGCCGAAGAAGTCGAACGTGACGCGGTCGTCGTAGCGGCGGGCCAGCTTGGCGCCGAGGCCGAAGACGTAGAAGCGCACCGCCTCGTCGAGATCGTGGGTGGGCACCGCGATGTGGAAGGCGTCGTGTGCGGATCGCATGGATGGTCTCCTCGAGAGTCTCAGGGAACGGGGCTCGACGGGACGGTGGCCACGTGCAGCAGGGTGTCGCCCCGCAGCCCGCGGCGCAGCGTCTCTGCGCCGAGGACGTCGGCGGTGGCGACGTTGCCGAGGTTGACGCCGGGGCCCAGGGCGGTGATGAGCTCCACCTGGAGCGTCTTGGTCGGCGCCTCGAACATCACCCGCTCGGTGTCGACGTTGTCGATCACCGCGTCCAGGACGTCCCGGCGCAGGTGCCCGTCGGCCCGGGCGATGCCGCTGCGGCCGCTCTCCCGAGCCTCGGTGACGACCATGAAGGCGCCGGCGTCGAGATCCTCGCGCATCGCGTCGACCCACTGGGCCGGGGTGAGCCGCGCCGAGCGGTCGGCATCCTTGAAACCGACCTCGGACAGGACGGGGCGGTACTGCGACATGCGCCGCACGTGCTCGGCCTTGCCGCGCTGGTCCAGCGGGATGGTGCCGTTGGACACCTCGATGTGCGTGGCGCCGGTGCGCCGGACCAGCTGGAGGTACTCGTCGAGCTGGCCGGTCCACAGCTGGTGCTCGAACAGCGTGCCACCGAAGTAGAACCCGATGGCGGCGTCCCGCAGCACCCCGGCCTTGCGATCGAGGTCCCGGGTGACCAGCGCCGTGCCCCAGCCGAACTTGACCAGGTCGATGTAGTCGCCGTGGCTGGCGACGAGATCGGTGAAGGCACCGGTGGGCAGCCCGCCGTCGATCACCATCGTGATGCCGGGTGACGTTCGCATCGCATCCTCCTCGAGGGTCATACCCGGGTACCGCGCCGAGGGCGGCCGGTCAGCGCCAGGCTCAGCGGCGTGCGCAGCGCGACCGCCACCGCCGACCAGCACGCCAGATAGATCAATGGGACGACGGTCATCGCGACCGCGGTGACGAGCGGGCCGGGCTGGCGCTGCGCCACGGCGGTCAGGCCGGTGGCCGCGCACACCGCCAGCAGACCCTGCAGCAGCAACGGGTGAGCCAGGTAGACCCCGAACGAGCCGTCCGAGGCGGAGCGCACCAGGCGCCGGCCCGGTGCCCGCCGGTGCTGCCAGGCGACGCCGCAGGCCAGGAACGCCCACGCGACGGCGACGCTCTCCACCACGACGACGGGCTGGAACACGGCGCTGGCGACCACCGGGGGCTGCCCCAGTGCCGACGCCTGCACGAAGAAGACCGCGACGCCAACAGCGACGGCGAGCGCGCATCCGGCGAACACCCACCGCACCCGCTGGAGGGTCCACCGCATCAGCGTCTCCGCGTGCCACGCCGCCACGCCACCGGCCACGACGAACCCGAGGTAGCTGGGCAGGTACGCGCTGGGGTCGCCGAGCCCGGGCACCCATCCCCGCTGTACGGCGGTGTAGCAGCCGACCTGGTAGACGGCGGCGCCGGCCAGCAGCCATCCATGCCTCCCGCGAGTGGCCGTCAGCAGCCGGCGCAGCAGCGGGAACACGAGGTACACCTGCATCGTCACCAGCAGGAAGTACAGGTGGTAGTGGGCGGCGCCGGTCAGCAGGTCCCTCCCGAACCCGGCCAGCGCCCGCCCGGCCGGCCGCAGCGGCTCGCCGCCGGCGAGGAAGTACACCGCGCTCCACACCAGGTACGGCGCGAAGACCAGCAGGTAACGCTTGCGCCAGAACGCCCACCAGCTCGACGGCGCGCGATCGCGGTAGCTGTAGACGAGCACGAACGCGGTGAGCAGGAAGAAGACCTCGCGGCTGACGTGCAGCACGATGAGCGGCGCGCCGTTGGACAGCGTCACGCCGCCGGGCTGCTGGGCGAGCACGTGGACGGCGATGACGAGCGCAACGGTCAGCACCCGCACGACGTCGACCGGGTCGAGGTGGGAGGGTGGCGCCGGCGCCTGGGCGGCCGGTTCGGCGTCGGGTGCCGTGCGCAGACCGGCGAGCGGCCGCGACGACCCGCTCACCGGCCACCGCCCGGGACCGGCCCGCCGGCCAGGGCCGCCACCTCGGCGCGCAGGGCCCGGCGCAGCACCTTGCCCGTGGGGCTGGTCGGCAGCTCGGCGGTGACGGTGATGGCGGCCGGACACTTGTGGCGGGGCAGCCGCTGGGCGCACAGCCGGTCCAGCTCCTCGACCAGGCCCGCTTCCGGGCGGTGCGGCCGGAGCATGACGAACGCGACCGGCACCTGGCCGAGCCGCTCGTGCGGCGCGGCGACCACGGCGGCCGAGCCGACCGCGGGATGGCCGAGCAGGACGTGCTCCACCTCCTGCGGGTGGAGCTTCTCCCCGCCCCGGTTGATCACGTCGTCGGCGCGGCCGACCAGGTACACGTAGCCGTCCTCGTCGCGGAACCCCAGATCGCCGGTGGGCAGCCACCCGTGCGCGTCCCGGGCCGACCGGCTCGCTTCCGCCCCGTGCCCGGTCAGCTCCAGATACCGGTCGGTCACCTGCCGGCCGCGCAGGACGACCATGCCCTGCGAACCCGGCGGGACGGGCCGGCCGTCCGGGCCGGCGACCGCCAGCGCGACCCCGACCGGCAGCCCGACGGAGCCGGTGCGCCGGGCGGAGACGTCGAGCGGATCGGCGGTGATCTGACCGGCCGCCTCGGTCATCCCGTACGTGTTCAGCACCGCGACGCCGGTGTGCGCGGTGAAGGCATCCTGCGTCGAGACGGGCAGCGGCGCCGATGCGGAACGGACGAAGCGCACCCGCGCAAGGGTCGCCTCGGGTGGCACGGGCTGTGCGGCGAGGGGGCCCAGCATCGCCGGTACGGTGTTGAGCCAGGTGGGTGACCATTCCCCCACCCGCGACCAGTACGCGTCGGGCTCGAAGCGCCGATCCAGCACCAGCGACGCGCCGCTGACCAGCGCCGCGAGCAACCCCATCACCTGCGCGTTCACGTGGAACAGCGGCAGCGCGCTGTAGCCGCGCTGCCCCGGCCCGAAGCGGTGATGCCCGGCGACCCGCCGCGCGGCGTGCAGCAGTCGCGCCTCCGACAGCGGGACGCCCTTCGGCTCGCCCGTCGTGCCGGACGTAGCCAGCAACACGGCCGGACGCAACGCGGCACCGGCACTCGGCCGGACGCCGGTCGGCGCCACGCCCACCGGCACCGGCGCGGCGCGCTCCGCCGCCCAGATCTCCGCCCCCGCCAGCGGCGAGGCGAGCGGCGCGTCGGTGACGACGACGTCGACCCGCAGCCGGGTCAGCAGATCGTCCAGCGTCGGCGTCGGCAGCCGGGGGTCGACGGGCACCACGGTGAGACCGGCGGCCAGCCCCCCGAGGTACGCGGCGGCGAAGACCAGCGGGTCGGCGACGACCAGGCCGACCCGCGCGCGCGGCGGCAACCGGCGCGCGGCGGCCAGTTCCCGGAGCCGTTCGGCGTACGCGGCCAGCGCCGGCCACGAGATCGCGTCGCCGTCCGCGCCGGTGATGAACGCCGGCTCCTCCGGTTGCGCCTGCGCTCGTACAGCCAGCAGTCGAGCTACCACCGCCATGCGTCTCGCCACCGTCCTTTGTCACCTTCGGGTGAGTTCGGCGCCCAGGTCGTCATTGCTGTTGGCATACAAGGGTTTGCGATCCAGCCGCGGCCATACCCAGCGGCGAGCGCTGCAATCGCGGGCCGCCTCACAGCAACCTCACGGTCGCCGGGCGGCGGCGTGGACGGACGTGTTGGCTACCGTTGAGCCATGTCCGCGGCACTGCCGCCGCTCGACGAGACATCTCGAGGCGTCGGATCCCGTTGGTCAGTGGCGTCCCGCCGCCTGCTGCGCGGCCGGGATGGGGATCCGTTCTGGGCCAGGCCCGCGCTCGCCGTCCTGCTCGTCGTCGCCGCGGTGTTGTACGGGTGGGGGCTCGGCGCGTCCGGGTGGGCCAACTCGTTCTACTCGGCGGCGGCCCAGGCCGGCTCGATCAGCTGGAAGGCGTGGTTCTTCGGGTCGTTCGACGCCGCCAACTTCATCACGGTCGACAAGACGCCGGGCGCGTTGTGGGTCTGCGGCCTCTCGGTGCGGCTGTTCGGGCTCAACCCGTGGAGCATCCTGGTGCCGCAGGCGCTGGAGGGCGTGGCGACGGTCGCATTGCTGTACGCGGCCGTACGCCGGTGGTTCGGGCCGGGCGCGGCGCTGCTGTCCGGTGCGGTGCTCGCCACGACCCCGGTGGCGACGCTCATGTTCCGGTACAACAACCCCGACGCCTTGCTCATGCTGACCCTCGTCGCCGGCGCGTACGCGATCGTGGGTGGCGATCGTCGAGCTGACGCCGGCCCGGCACCGCCCGTACGTCGGCGGCTCCACCGACAACAACGTCCTGCAACTGGCCCTTGGGTACAACGGCCTCGGCCGGCTCACCGGGAACGAGATCGCCGGCTTCGACGGGCGGCGCTTCGGCTTCGGCTTCGACGGGCCCGGCTGGGGCCGGATGTTCGACGCCGCGACCGGCGGACAGATCGCCTGGCTGCTGCCCGCCGCCCTGCTGCTGTGCCTGGCCGGCTTCGCGCTTTCCGGCAGGAGCGCCGCGGCACCCACGCAGGCCGGGCGGTGGCGGGCCGCATACGCGCTGTGGGGCGGATGGCTGGTGGCGACCGCACTGGTCCTCAGCCTCATGCACGGCATCTTCCACCCGTACTACACGCTGGCGCTCGCCCCGGCGGTGGCCGCGCTGGCCGGCATGGGCGCACACACCCTCTGGCGACTGCGCCGCGACCGCGCCGGCGCGAACCTGCTGGCCGCGGTGGTCGCCGGGACCGCCGTCTGGTCCTGCGTGCTCCTCGATCGCAGCGCCGCCTTCGATCCGTGGCTGCGCGCCGTGGTCGCGGTGACCGGACTGCTCGCGGCGGCGGCGCTGGCACTGTCGGCGCGCCCGGCTCGTCGCGACCGCCGCCCAACGGCGCTGCTCGCGCCGCTCGCCGCGGCCACCGCCCTCGTCGCCGTCCTCGCCGGCCCGGTGGCGTACTCCCTGCAGACCGTCGCGGCGCCACGGTCCGGCCCGCTCGTATCGGCGGGGCCCGCCGTGCCCGGGGCCCGCGCCGGGCGGCTCGGCGGCATGGACATGGCGCGACTGCTCGTCTACCGCGCGCCCGACCCGCGGGTCCGCGCGCTGCTGGCGCAGAACGCCGGCGCGTACACCTGGGTCGTCGCGACGGTCGGCTCCCGCGGTGCGGCGACCTATCAGCTGGCCACGGGGCGGCCCGCGATGGCGGTCGGTGGCTTCAGTGGCACCGACCCAACGCCGACGCTCGCGCAGTTCCAGCGGGATGTCGCCGCCAAGCGGATCCACTACTTCATCAGCGATCCGTTCGCCCGCGCCTTCGGCGGCACCCGCGTGAGCGACAGCGCCCAGATCGCCGGCTGGATCCAGCACCACTACCCGGCCGCCACGATCGACGGCGTCACCATCTACGACCTCTTGAGGTGAGGCGGTGACCGATGTCCGGCCCCGCGCGCGATCGGCCAGACGCGATCCTCGCCACCGCCGTCGCCGACCTCGAGGGCATCGCGCGGCTCGTCCGGGAGGCGATCACCGGCAGGCCGTCGCTCACCGCGCTGCGGGCCCAGTTCGGCCGCGGCCCGCTGCCGGCCCCTGCGTGGCTGGGTCACCGCCGCGCACTGACGAGGCGGTGATCCCATGAACCGATTGCACCGCAGCACCATCTGGGCCGTGGTCGCGGTGCTCGTCGGCCTCGTCCTGGCCACCGGCGCCGGGCTCTTCGACGGCGTACCGCTGCTGAACCCGGCCGCGGCCACCGCGATCGAACTGCTCGGCCTCGCCGCCCTGGTCGCCTCCTGGTCCCGCCGGGACCCGCGCTGGCTGACCCGCACGCTGCCGCTGCTGTGGGGCTCGGCGCTGACGCTCACCGTCGCGACCGTGGTGACCCTGCGGGTGACCGCGACGATCCGCGACCGCTACCCGCCGGTCTTCGCCGTCTGGTTCGCCCTCGCCGTGGCGGCCATCGCCGGCGTGCCGCTCGCGCTGGCCCGCCCGGGCCTCGTGCGCCGGATCGCCGCCGTGTGCGCGGTGCCGCTGATGCTCGCCGGCGGCCTGCTGCTCGTCGATCAGGTGTATGCCGTCTGGCCCAAGGTCGGCGACCTTCTTGGGCACACGAACGCGCTGGGCGGAGGCGCACTCGACCGGGCGGTGCGGGCGCCACGGCCGTCCGTGCGCGAGCGGGGCCTGCTCGGCGAGTACGACATGCCGGCGACGGTCTCGCATTTCCAGCACCGGCCCGGATACGTGTACCTGCCGCCGGCCTACTTCACCGCCGAGCGCCCGAACCTGCCCGTGGTGGTGGTGCTGGCCGGCGTGCCGGGCTGGACCGGCCAGTGGCCGCAGGCGGGCGGGGCGGTGACCACCGCCGCCGGCTACGCCGCCGGTCACCACGGAGTCGCGCCGGTACTCGTCTTCGTCGACCAGAACGGCGGGACGTACCGGGACACGGAGTGCGTCGACGGGCCGCTCGGCAACGCCGAGACCTTCCTCGCCGCCGACATCCCCGCGTTCGTCACCGGCACGCTGCACGTCCGGCACGACGCCACGGCGTGGGCCGTCGTCGGCTTCTCCGAGGGCGGTACCTGCGCGACCGACATCGTGCTGCGCCACCCCGGCGTATTCCGGCACCTCGTCGACCTGGGCGGTGAGGCGCGGCCGACGCTGCGCGGCCCGCGCACGACCCTGTTCACGCTGTTCGACGGCTCCGCCGCCGCCGAGCGCGCCCACGACCCCGTGCACCTGCTCGCCACCCGACGGTACGACCAGGTCAGCGCCTGGTTCGCCGCGGGAGCCGACGACCCCAGGGGGATCGTCGCCGCCCATCAGCTCGCGCAGGCCGCGGCCGCGGCGGGGGTCACATCCCACGAGTTCACCGGCGACGGCGGGCACAACTGGCAATTCGCCCGCACGGCCTTCGCCCAGGTCCTGCCACAGCTCGCCCAGGGTCTGGGGATCCGCTGACAGGGGCGTGCGCCGCTGCAGCACCACATCGGTCGCCGCCCCGACGTAGGCTCAGAGAGGTGTTCTGGTGCGAGTCATTGAGCCGAAGGGAGGCGAGCGCAGTGGATTCCGGTCCCGACGGATGTTGTCCGCCGACTGGTGTTCTTCATCGTCCTTGGATCGCTCGCGGCACCCGCCGGCCAGGCTCTCCGCTCGGACGTACGGCGCAGTCCCCTCGTTGAGCGACGCGTGCACCAGCGCCGGCTCCGCCGGTGTGTGCCGCCTCAGTCCCGTCCCGGGCGGGAAGGGGATGCACTATGGCGGGAACGCACGCACGTACCGCCAGCGGGCAGACGGCGTTGGATCCCACGCACACCGGCGAGATCCGGGGCGCGCTGGGCAGCATCGCGGCGCACGACACCGGCGACCGGCCCGGGCTGCCGGCCAGGCTGAAGACCCTCCTGGCGATCGTCGGCCCCGGCCTGATCGTGATGGTGGGCGACAACGACGCCGGGGCGTTCGGCACCTACACCCAGGCCGGGCAGAACTACGGCACCCGCCTGCTGTGGACGCTGCTGCTGCTGGTGCCGGTGCTGTACGTCAACCAGGAGATGGTCCTGCGGCTCGGTGCGGTGACCGGGGTGGGGCACGCCCGGCTCATCCTGGAGCGCTACGGCCGGTTCTGGGGCGCGTTCAGCGTGATCGACCTGTTCGCGCTCAACGCCCTGACCATCGTCACCGAGTTCATCGGGATCAGCCTCGGGCTGGGTTATCTCGGCCTGCCCAGGATCCCCGGGGTGCTGCTGGCCGTCGCAGCGGTGATCGCGGCGGCGAGCACCGGCTCGTTTCCGCGGTTCGAACGGGCCTGCCTCGCCCTGGTGGCCGGCTCCCTGGCGCTGGTCCCGGTCGTCGTCATGGCCCACCCGCCCCTGAGGCAGGTCGGTCGCGACCTCGTCGTGCCGGGCCTGCCCAGCGGCGAACCGTCCACGGTACTGCTGCTGATCATCGCGATCGTCGGTACCACCATCGCGCCGTGGCAGCTGTTCTTCCAGCAGTCCTACGTGATCGACAAGCGGATCACGCCCCGGTTCATCCGCTACGAGAAGGTCGACCTGTGGATCGGCATCGTCATCGTCGTGGTCGGCGCCGCGGCGATGATGTGCGCCGCCGCGGCCGCGTTCGCCGGCCGGGCCGGGTACGGACAGTTCACCGACGCGGCCGGCGTCGCCGCCGGTCTGGGCCGATACGTCCACGAGGCGGCGGGCATCCTGTTCGCGATCGCGCTCATCGACGCGTCGATCATCGGCGCGGCGGCGGTCGCCCTGTCCACCTCGTACGCCATCGGCGACGTGCTCGGCCTCAAGCACTCGCTGCACCGCACGGCGCGGCAGGCCAAGCCCTTCTACGCGGTGTTCGCCGCGCTGCTGCTGCTCTCCGCGATCATCGTGGTGCTCCCGGGCTCCCCGCTCGGGCTGCTGACCGAGGGGGTGCAGACCCTCGCCGGCGTGTTGCTGCCCTCGGCGACGGTGTTCCTGCTGCTGCTGTGCAACGACCGCGCGGTGCTCGGGCCATGGGTCAACGGCCGGGCCACCAACCTGTTCACGTCGGCCGTCATCGGCGCGCTCGTCATGATGTCGGTCGTCCTGACCGCCAGTGTCCTCTACCCGGGTATCACCCTGGCCCAGATGCTGGCCATCCTCGCCGCCGGCGCCCTGCTCGGCGTGGCCGGCGCGGCCTGGCTGATTGCCGCGCGCCGCCGCCACCCTGCCCGGGACACCGTGCCGATCGAACGCTCGCAGCGGGAGTCGTGGCGGATGCCGCCGCTGGCCCTGCTGGAGCGGCCGCGCCTGTCGCCCGGGCGCCGGCTGGGCCTGGCGGTACTGCGCGGCTATCTGATCGTCGCCGTCGCGCTCGTCGTGGTCCGGGTGGCCCAGCTCGCGCTGGCACACTAGAAGCTGAACCCGCCAAAAGGGGTCCTCCTCATGCCCTCCGCCCCCGATCCCGCCCTCACCCGAAGACTCGTGCTGTCCCGGCTGCTGAGGACCGCCGCGATCGACGCGCGCGGCCAGCGACTGGGACGCCTGGTCGACGTCATCGTCCGGCTGCCCGCCGAGGGCGGCTACCCGCCGGTCACCGGCCTGGTCGCTGAGTTCGGCCGGCGGCGGGTCTTCATTCCCGCAGCCGTGGTGCGCGCCTGGCGGCCCGACCGCGTCGAGCTCGTCAGCGCCCGCGTCGACCTGCGCGCCTTCCAGCGCCGCGAGGGAGAGGTGCTCCTGCACGCCGACGTGCTGGGGCACCGCCTGCTGGACACCACCACCGCCCGGCTGGTCCACGCCCACGACATCGAACTGACCGCCGGCCCGTCCGGCGTCTGGGTGCTCTCCGGTGTCGACGTCCACCGCCTGCGCTGGCTGCACCGCCCCGGCCACCATCCGCGCCATCCGTTTCGCGACTGGCTCGGGTTCGAGCCGCTCATCGGCCACCAGGCGTCCCTGCACATTCGCCACCCCCTGGTCCGGCTGCGCCGCCTCAGGGCCGCCGAACTGGCCGACCTCCTCGAGAACGCCTCCGCACCGGAGCAACGCGAGATCCTCACTCAGGTCCACACGGACCCCGAGCTGGAGGCCGACGTCTTCGAAGAGCTCGACGAGGACCAACAGAGCCACCTGCTCTCGGGCCGCAGCGACGCGGAGGTCGCCGAGGTGATCGCGCACATGCGCGCCGACGATGCGACCGACGCCGTCGCCGGGCTGCCGCAGGACCGCCGCCGGCGGGTCCTGGCGCTCCTGCCCGACGATCGCCGGGCCACGGTCACCTACCTGCTGCACTACCACGCCGCCACCGCCGGGGGCCTCATGGGCGTGGACGTCCTGGCCCTGCCCGAGGACGCCACCGCGCGGCAGGCGGTGCAGGCCGTCCGCAACGCCACCGCCACCCAGCCCGAGGCCCTCGCCAACCTGTACACGGTGAACCCCGGCGGGCGCCTGACGGGCACGATCGGTCTGGTCGCCCTGCTGCGGGCCGACCCGGCGAGACCCCTTCGGGCCATCGCCGAGCCGGACCCGGTCACGGTCACCGCGGACGCCGACCAGATCGAGATCGCCACCTTGATGGCCGACTTCAACCTGAGCACCCTGCCGGTGGTCGACGACGACCGCCGCCTCATCGGCGTGATCACCATCGACGACGTCCTCGACGAGACCATCCCCGACAACTGGCGCCGCCGCGAGCCCGCCCCGCACCACCACAACACCGCCGCCTGATCCCACGCGATCAGCCGGGCAGCACCGGCACGAGCGGCGGGTGAGCCGCTGTCGCGAGCGACGCCACCCACGACGACCGCTGCTTCGCGCGGGACAAGTTCACGCGGCCGCCGTATTACTCCCACATCAGGCGCCGTCGCTGCAGAAAACCGCGCCTCATGCGCGGCGGCGAAATCGCGCCCAACCCGGACCTGGACCGGGGGTCTCTGAGCAGTGACAGGATCATCCGACAGAGCGGGGAGGCGGCTCTCACGATGCGTGACGGGCCGGGGCTGCTACAGCCCCTGATGATCGACGAACTGCCACCGACCAGGGTGGACCTGCGCCGGGCCGTGCGGGCGGGCCGGCGCCGCAAGCGCGCCCGCGCGGCGGCGCTCGCCGGACTCACCTGCCTGGCCGTGCTCGCCGTGGCGACGGTGGTCAACCGGGCCATCGTCGCGGCCGGGCCGCCGCAGCGGCCCGCGGCGACCAGGCCGGCGACGCCGTTCGCGGTGCTGCCGCCGGTGGCCGCCTACACGAAGGCGCCCGCCACGCCCGGCGTCTCCTGCGTCCCCGGCGACCAGACCGCGCTCGGCGTCGACGCCAAGAGCGTGAAGACGTTCGTGTTCGACCCCACGGGGCGGGTCGGCGTCGGCCGCGAGCAGGTCGGCGACAACGCGTTCGGCGACTACCTGCGCTCGGTCGACGGCCACGTCGAGCGCATCGCCCCACAGGGCGACACCGCGAGGTCCTCGCGGTCGCCACGAACGGCGACTTCGTGACCCGCGGCGGCCGCTACAGCGGCGGGAAGTTCACCCCGCTGCCGACCGTCCAGGCCGCGAACTCCCGCGGCGACGTGATCGGCGACGACCGGTCCGGCCCCGCGTCGGTCGGGCCGGCCGGCGAGCAGCTGCGGCCGCTGCAGGCGCCGCCCGGGTTCACCGCCCGCGCCGTCGCCATCAACGAGGACGGCATCGCCGCCGGCTACGTCGAGCGCAAGGACAGCGAGCTGTCCGACTCGGCGCCGGTCGTCTGGACCGCACCGGCCGGCTGCTGCGTCAGCTGCCCGTGCCGGCCGACGCCCGCAGCGTACTGATGATGGACATCACCGGCGACTGGGTGCTGGCCCGCGGCGTGCGGTGGAACCTGAAGACCGGCGCGATGGACGTCATCGACGACATCTGGGCCCGCTACGTCGACACGCAGGGCCGGGTGTACGGCGACCAGCCGCAGATGGCTCCGCCGCACCCGGGTTACTGGGTCAACGGCAAGGCCGGTGTGCTGCCGGTCGTCGAGGGTGTAGGGGTGGCCGGATGGCATGCGGTCGAGCGTGGTGTCCGCCGAATCGGACCATCGTCGTCGGGCCTCTCTCTGTCTCTTGCGGGGTTTGGAGGTGAGGCTGGGTGGGCCGCCCGCACCGCGCGGGCTGCGAGGTGAACGCGGTGCGGACGACCCAGGTGGGGCGGGCGGCCTCCTATCGATCGCGGGGATCGACAAGGCGGCGCAGTCGCCGTGTGGCCCCACCGTTGCGGAGACGCCGGTCGCCCAACCGGCGTCTCCGCTGGCTGGGTCCCCGACTGGCACAGGTCGGGGCCGCACCCGGCTCAGGACGGGCCACGTCGGTTGCGCGGCGGATCACGCAGGTCAGGATTGGGTTCGCGGTACATCGGGCGCAACGCGACCTCGTCACCGATCGGGATCGACGCGAGCTCGCGGAATCCGTGGCGCTGGTACAGGGCGACGTTGCGGTCGCCAGTGGCCTCCAGATAGGCGGTACGGCCGGCCGCGTCTAGGCGGGTCAGTCGGTGCCGCAGCAGCAGGGAGCCGATGCCCTGGCCATGGTGCTTGGGAACCACGGCCAGGTAGGCGAGGTACTCATGCGGTCCGAAGGGATGGCGATGCTCCATCGCAGCGTCGAGGGCGGCGAATCGGTCGGTGTGCGGGTCGCAGGAGGCAGCGAGGCGTCGCTCGTAGTCGGGGATGGGCAGGCTAAACCGGGTTGTGACGTCGACCCAGATCGCGACGCCGTGGAAGCTGCCGGCCACCTCGATCCGCACGCTGGGCCGGGCGAGGAAGCCGTCCAGCAGCAGCCCGAAGTAGCCGGGGTAGATCGCGGCCCGTTCGTGCGGGTCGGGAACCAGCCAGCGGGCCAGGTCACCGTCATGGAACGACTCGGCCAGCGCGACAGCGAGCAGGCTGTGATCGGCCCGACCCGCGATCCAGAGATCTGCGGCCTCGTCACCGGCTCCGTCCCTGATCGTCGACCTGGGCCGTGGCACCGAGATCGGGAGCGCCCTGGCCGATGCCGGCATACGCCGAGGGCCGAGCGGCGCGCAGATAGACGGCCCGGGCGGCGCCCACCACCGCTGTGACGGCGAAGCTTGCGGGCAGCGTGTACCGCCAGGCCGACGTCGCCGGCACGCCGACCAGCAGGTCGAAGTGTCGCACCGTTAGCACGGTCACGACCGTGAGCAGGACGGCGGCCACGACCGGCGCCACGAACGTCGGCCAGATGCCGAAGTTGTCGCGGCGGTGGCGTTGGTGAGCGAAGTAGACCGTGACCGCGGCCGACGTCACGGTCATGAGCAGCAGCACGCCGAACCCACCGAGGACAGTGCCGGCGAAGAACAGCACCAGGAACGGATCCCAGCCCCGTGCCGCGAACAGCACGACCGTGGCGGCGGCCAGCAGCGTCTGGATCAACGACCCCCAGATTGGCGCCCCGGCGCTGTTGAACCGCTCGAACGCCGACTCGAACCCCACGTAGCCCGCGATGGTGACGCACGCGGCAACCGCGTACCCGGCTAGGGACAGGTGCACCGGGGACAGTGCGTCGAACGTCGTCACGCCGTTCGCCGGGTGGGCGATGTGCACGGCGGCGAATACCAGCACGATGACCAGCTCGGCCGCGAGAAGGACGGCCAGGATCGTCCCGGACAGGTCGACCCGCAGCAGGCCGAACACGGCCACGACCAGACACGCCGCGCCGGACAGTAGCCACCACGGGACGTCGTGGCCGAAGGCGAGCAGGGTCTGGTGCAGGCCGTAGCCGAACGCACCGGCCAGGCCGACTTGCATCACGGTGTACGCCTGAAGCGCGGTCATCGCCGCGGCCACGCCGGGAATGCGGCCCAGCCCGGCGGTGATGTAGCTGTAGAACGCCCCAGTGTTGACGATCTGGCGTGACATCGCCACGTACCCGACCGAGAACACCGCCAGCACGACCGCGACCGCGATGTACACCAGGGGCATCTGTACGACGCCGGTGACCGCCCAGCCGCCGGTGGCGCCGCCGAAGACCACGGTCGCCGGGGCGACCGCCGCGAACGCCGACGCGACCAGCCGCCCCAGACCGAGCCGGGTGCGTTCCAGCGACGCCAGGACATTGCTGGGCCGGCCGCGCTGGACCGGTGCCTGCATAGGGACGGACACGATGTACTCCTTCATTCCAGAGAATTGAGTAGGGTCAGCGGCCGGTCATGACCGTGGACCCGACAACGGCCGCGGTGTGCGTGAGCAGCTGCCGGTACAGCGGCCGGGCCGCGGCGAGCTGCGCGTCGAGGTACCGCTCGGCGGTGGGCCCTCCGCCCTCCAGTGCCCGCACGTGCAGGCCGGTGACCTTGGCCAGGCCGGCGAGGATGACGTCGGAGTCGGTGAACACCCGCTGTTCGAGCAGGAAGATGTGCAGCCGCGCCGCCGGCCACCCGAAGGTGTTGGGGTCGACCGGCCGGTGCACGGTGCGGGAGCGGCGGCCCAGCAGCCGGCGATCCTCGACCCGCACGGCCAGCCGCTGCCGCACGATCCGTCCGGCGACCGATTCGTACGCGGTCTGCGCCAGGTGCCGCAGCCACACCTGCACCGGCAGCCGTCTCCGCGGCGGTGACTGGGACGTCGTGGGTGGCGCCGAGGCGGGCGGGCTTCTGCCGAACGGGCCGTGGGAGGCAGCGGTCCGTTCGGCGCCGCGCCCGCCCCGGGCCGGCTGTGTCGGATGGCCGCCGCCGAATGCATGGGATGGCGACGGCCGTCGCGATGACCAGTCGATCAGGAATGCGCAGGGGTCGGAACCATTGACAGCCGTGAACAGCGGGAACGCTGGAGAGGTCCGCGTGAAGTCCGTGAACTCTCCATCCGGACGCGCTTCTGTGCGAGGACGGCGACGACAATGGACCGGTGCGGGTACTGGTGCTGGGCGGTTCGTGGTTTGTCGGCCGGGCTGTGGTCGACGCGGTGGCGGCCGGAGGTCACGACGTGGCGGTGTTCAACCGGGGCGTCACTCCGGCGCCGCTTCCGGGCGGCGTGCAGCGCATCGCCGGGGACAGGGAGTCGGCGGCTGATGTCCGGGCGCTGGCGCGGTATGGGCCCTGGGACGTCGTCATCGATGTGAGCGGCAGTATTCCGGCCGTGGTTCGGCGGAATGCGCAGGTACTCGCGGACGTCGCAGGTCATTGCGCGCTCGTCTCGACCATTTCGGCCTACCGGGATTGGCCCCACGCCGAAGTCGATGAGGAATCTGCAGTCTGGGACGCCGCTGCCGACGACGACCCAGGTGTGCGCCGCTGGGATCCGGATGCGTACGGTCCGCTCAAGGTCGGATGTGAGATCGCCAGCGAGGAGGCGTTCGGGGCGCAGCGGCTGCTCGTGCTTCGGCCGCACGTGGTGCTGGGCCCCTACGAGTACGTGGGACGACTGCCCTGGTGGCTCGGCCGGATGCGACGAGGCGGTCAGGTCTTGGCGCCAGGCCCCGACCGGGCGATCCAGCCGGTCGATGCGCGCGACCTGGCGATATTTCTGCTGGAATGCGTCGAAACGCGAAAGTCAGGGCTGTTCAACGTGGCGCCCCAGCCGGAGGCGGCGACGTACGGCGGAATGCTTCAGGCGTGCATCGAGGCGACCGCGGGGTCTGCCGAACGGCCGGTGGACCTGGTCTGGGCCGACGAGGACTGGCTGATGGGCCAGGGAGTCACGCAGTGGACGGAACTGCCGCTATGGCGCAACGCCGCAGCTCCGTGGGGCATGAAGGTCGACCGTGCTCACGCCGTCGGGCTGCGATGTCGGCCGCTCGCCGACACGGTTGGCGACACGTGGGCGTGGCTGCGGGACGGCGGTCGTGCCGTGGAACATGAGCGGTTCGCTGAGCATGGGATCGCGCCGGGCAAGGAGTCGGCGATCACCGGGTGGTGGCTCGACCGGGCCGAAGGAGGGCATCGGTCAGGGTCTTCGTGAAGGCTCGGTTGATCGACGGATCACGTCCCGGGGACGTATCGTTCCGCTGGCTCGTATCCGAACTTGGTGAACAGCTGTAGCGCGGCCGTGTTGCGAACGCCGGTCTCCAGGATGACGCGGCGCGCGCCCGACGCGACCGCGGCGTCCTCCAGGCAGGTGAGCAAGGCGTTGCCGATGCCCCGGCCACGCGCGCCCGGAGCCACAAACGTCTTTTTCAGCTCGACGGTGGCGGTCTCCCGGTCGTACCAGCGGCACCCGCCGCACCCGACTGGCCGGCTGTGCCGGTAGGCGACGAAGAAGAATCCGTTCGGCGGCAGGTACTCGTGCGGCGCAAGGTCGACGGAGTCAGCGAAGCCGTATCGGCCCTGTTGTTCCTGATAGAAGGCGGCCAGCAGCCACGCTGCGTCGGGGTGGTCGACCGGGCGCCGGACGAAGGAAGCCTCACCGGCCGGCTCAGCACAACTCGCCGGTGCGGGGAGATCGTTCGTCATACAGTTGATAATGCCTCATCGAACTGCGGAAGAAACTCGGCGGCGATCGGGGAACGCGACCGGCGCGCCAGCGCGGGCCGAAGTTGCCGCAGGTAGTTGCGCCCACGTGGCGACTGCACGACCGGTAACAGGCCGATCCCGGTTCGCAGCGCGTCGACGGCTTCGGGCAAGTCGCCGTTGATCAGCTGGGCCCGGGCCAGGAAGGTCGTGTGCAGCAGGGCCGACCGGGCGTACGTAGGGTGCCCGGCATCGCTGGGCGCGGTCATCTTCGCCACCGAGTCGGTGAGAAGTCCGATGCCCTCGGAGAGCAGCCGTTTGCGGCTCGTGGTGGTGCGTTCGGCGAGCACCACCAGGCCCTGGCCGGCCTCGGCGGCAAGTTGCATCGGATTGAGGTAGTACAGGAACGATGGCCCGTTGTACGTGCGTGCGCGGTCCAGCAGTTCGGCAGCCCGTTCGGCACAGCGGCGGTACCGGGCCAGGTCGCCGTCGGCCGCTGCCGCCGTGGCTTCCCGGCCGAGCAGGCGGGCCCGCAGTGTCGGGTCGGTGGTGCGGCATTCCGCGGCGGCGGCCTCAGCGAGCCGCACGGCCTGGGGTCCATGGCCGGCGAACGCCGACACGTAACTGAGCATCCCGATGGCGTTCGCCGCCCGGTCCCGTGCCTCGAGTGCCCGGCACACACCTACACTGAGCAGCAGATACCGCTCGGCCGAACCGTAGCGGCTGGAGTCGAAGTGCAGCCAGCCGAGCAGTTGGGCGAGATCGGCAACGATCGCCAAGAGCCTGCGGCCGGTCGTCTAGTCGTAGTTGGCGTACTCGACGAGATCCACGACGTTGCGCAGTTCGGCGCCCACATAGCGCAGGCTGAGCGCACCGCCGCCGTGCCGGTCGTCCAACCGACGCAGCCCGGCAACATGCGCTTCGATCAGGTCAACCTGCTCGGGTAGCACCCGCTCGCGACCGGCTCGGTTCCGGGCGACCAGTACGGCGCCACGCAACTGGTCCAGGACCGCAGCGGTGAGATCCGCACCCGAGGCGTCCTCGACGGGACTGCGCGGCGTCGGTGAGGTCGTGGTCAGCTGGCTGAGCTCCCGGACGAGATCGTCAAGGTGCGTGAGCGTGTCCAGGCCAATTGCCGCCGATCGCGTACCGGGAGCAGTCCCGTGAGTGGGCCACAGTTGTTCGACGGTGACGGCAAACCCGAGCCGGTCGGTCAGCACCGCGGCAGCGGCATCGGGGATGGGCGGGCGCGGCCGGAATCCCCGGTTGGTCCATGAGTAGCCGGCAGTCGGGTCCAACCGCAGGCGGTCCCGGCCCTGGCTGGACAGCCGCGCGTTGATCGCGTTCACCAGCTGACGCGGTCCCCAGTCGGCCAGCCGCAGCAGGTCGGCCAGTGCCGCGGGCGGATCACTCATCGATTCCTCCCGATCGGTGTCATCGCACAGTAGCCGAACCGTGACAGCAATGTGGTACCGAATTTGGCGGCGGACCGAAGTTCACGACGTTCACGGGTTGGTGTTCGGAGTTCCCGATGTTCACCGCTGGTCGCCCTGCCTCGAAAGGGCCGGCTGCTGCTGGACTCGATGCCTGATGAAAGGGACCGTCGACATGGCCGTGAACCAGACCCTCGAACGGCAGCTGTCCGAAGACGGGTACGGGCAGATGATCCGAGCGCTCAATCAGCTGCACTGCGCCGGCGAGACCGACTTCTACAGCAACGCCCCGCTGCGTCCGTGCGAGGAACGCCTGTTCGATCGGTACGGCCGTAACACGCGCATCTTGGATGCCGGGTGCGGTGCAGGCCGGGTTGCGAAGGCGATCACCGCGCGCGGCGGCCAGATCCTCGGCGTGGACATCAATCAAGCCGCCATCGACGTCGCCCGGCAGACCTGCCCCGACGCCGCATTCGTCTGCGCCAGCATGACCGACCTCCCGCTGCCTGACGAGAGCTTCGACCAGGTGTGGTGCCTACGCTTTTCGTTCAATGCCCTACCAACGCTCGCCGAGCGAATTGGGGCGTTGGCCGAGCTGTGGCGGGTCTGCGCACCAGGCGGCTGCGTGCTGGTCGAAGCGTTCAACTGGCACTACCGGGGCCCGGTTCGGCCTGGTGCGGCTCGCGAACATGCTCGACCAATGGTCGCGGCTGCTGCGCTGGCACGGTGAAGGTAGGCAGCGCTCGACGCCGATCCCGGCGCGGGACATCCTCTACCTGGCGAACAAGGCCCATGGCGCCGCGCCCGGATACGCCCACCTCACCACGGTCCGCGAGCTGCTCCAGCTCGCCGCCGCAACCAACCTCGGCTCGCACGCCATCGTCACCAGCGAGGCGTCGCTGATGGCCGGCGCGCTGGTGCCGGTACGTCCGCGTCACGGCGGCTACTCGATGTGGCTCGCGGCAACGAAACCGGGCCGACCGTCATGAGGCTGGTACGCATCGGCGACATCGGCGTCGAACTCCACCTCGACCATCGCGCCAACCGCGGTGTCGGAGCGTTCGTGGACCGCATCTCCGACGAAGCCGTCGATCTACCCGGCAGATATCACCTGCTGGCAATTGCCGGCGAACAGGCCCGGCTCGTCATGGACCCGGATCGCAAGACCATGTCTCTGACCCTTCCGCCTGCTCGAACCGAGCGTGATCAGGCCACGATCGAGATCGGCCTGCTGCAAGCACTCGCCCGAGGCGTCGCCTTCCTGGAAGCAGCCGACCCGCAGGTCGCAATGCCGACCGCGCTGCTGCACGGCGGCGCCGTCATGATCTCCACCGACTGTGCGATCGCCGTGGTCGACGGCGGCCTCGGTCAAGGCAAGACGTCACTCGCGATGGGACTCGCCGCCAGACACGGACAGCTGATGGTTGACGAGTTCACATTCGTCACGATCGCTGGCCAGCATGTTACCGTTCTGGCCGCACCGCAATGGCCGTGGCACGTCCGCAGCGACATGGCAGCGCACCTGGTACCCGGGAACGTCGACCGCCGGTTGCTGTTCGCGGGAGACCTCACCGGCATCGCCACCACGGCGGTCAACGCCGACGCCGTGCGGATGATGCTGATACCGGATCGAGGACTACCAGCTGGTGAGACCGTAGACGTCTCCCCGGTCGAGGTGCGCCGCCTGCTGCGCTGTGCGGTCACCGACCACCTGCGCAAGCTCGTCGATCCGCGCCTTGATCACGTCTCGATCTTCGATTCCCCCGATCACCTCGCCACCGCTGATGGTGCACCCTTGCACACCCGACCGGCCGTGCTCGTGCACGACGCCAAGCGGGTGCTCGACGCGCTTGTGACCGTGCCGGTCATTCGGGTCGGCATCGGCGCCCCGGCCGACCTACCTATCAGCGTCACCGCCGCCAGTGCCCGGTGCACGGAACTGCTGGCATGACACCGCCGTTAATCCTGCTCGCCGGTACCAGCGAATCCGGCAAGAGCAGCGCCGGGAGCCACCTCGCGGAGCAGCATCACGCTCGCCGAATCAAGATCCGGTCCATCCTCGCCGAACTGAGCACCGGCCGGCCGGTCACCCACGAGGGTGTACCAATGCGCGAAGGCTTCGACCATCGGGAGTTCCTGGATCTGGTACGTGAACTGCCCGAGCCCGGCGATCCACGCACACTGCTGATCGAGAGCTTCATCGACGCCGAACTCGCCGAGGCGACCAAACGAGCCTGGACCGGGCCGGCTCGCATAGTCTTCATCACAGCGACACACGCCAACCGCATCGCCAGGCTGACCGCGGCAGCCGGGATCAGCCCGGACGAGGCCGCCGCCACCATCGCGCAGAAGGACGCCCGGAAACGGGTAGCCGAGCAGTGGCCGCGGTGGCGCTCGATCACGAACGACTGGATCGACAACGACGGCGACTATGCAGCCTTCATCGCCAGGCTCGACGCCGTCATGACCAGAGCAACGAGCGGCACGAACACAGAGGAGATGACGTGATCCGCCAGTACGCCTCCGCCGGGGCGATCGTCGTGACCACGGACCTGCACCAACCCCGCACCCTCCTGCTGGACCAGGTGCGCGCAACCGGCGAACGGCAGACGGTCGCAGCGAAGGGGCGGCTGGAGCCGGGCGAGGCACCGCTGGCCGCCGCCCTGCGCGAGGTCGCCGAGGAGACCGGCCTCCACCACACCAGCTACGCCGGCTACCTCGGCCAGCAGGCGTACCACTTCACCGACAACGACGGCACCCCCGCCGCGAAAACCGTCGACTGGTTCCTCTTCGCCGCCGACGACACCAGCACCCTCGCCCGCCGCGAAGAAGGATTCAGCGCCGCCCGCTGGGTCGACCTCGAAGCCGCCGGCCACGAGGCCAGCCACGCCGGGTTCGACGAATACCTGCAACGAGCCGCGGACATCGTTGCCTGGCGGCAAGATCGACCGTTGGCGTTCAGCGCACTGCTCGACCGGGCGATCCGGGAAGTCGCCGACCGGGCCGCAGTTCTCCTTGCCGACCAGCCGGAGGCAGGCATCGGCGTGTGCGGCTCAGCCGCCCGCGGCGACTACGTCGAAGGCTGGAGCGACATTGACCTGATCGGCTGGGGCCTGCCCGCCGCTTCACAACTTACCGCCGCGCTGACGGACTTGCTCAACGAGATTGGCGCCCGCCATAGCACGAGGGTGTCGCTCCACCTCGCCGACGAGCGCGGGCACGACGTCCGGTCCGCGGGGGCGGTGTACGACATGAAACTGCAAGCCGCGCTGCGCCGTGTCGGCATCGACCTGCCCGTGATCGCCGGCACGGCCCCCGCAATCGCCCCCGAGACTGTCGACCTGCGACGCGGCCTGCAACTATTGCACCACCTCGCCACCCACGGCGACGTCCGGTCGAACATCGCCCGGCGCCAGCTGTCCCTCGCGTGCAGCACGGCCCGCACCATCGTCACCAACCATGATCCGGACGGCTCGCTGCGCCTACCGGACGTCGTGCGAACCCTCGAACAACGTTGGCCGGGCAGCCAGCTCGGCGCCCTACTCAACGACTACGACGCCTTCCGGCGGGCCGGCGCCGAACCGGCCAGCACCGCCGCCGACCTCGCCACACGAGTCCCCGACGCCCTCACCGAACTGCTCGACCTCGCCAGCTCCGACACCGTGGCCACCACGTCACCGACCGGGTGAGCGCTCGATGCCGGTCGTCTTCGTTGACGGCGTCGACGGCGCCGGAAAGACCACCCTGATCCACCACCTCGCGCGAACCCTACCCACCCAACCGGTGCACATCGCTGACCCGCTCTGGCACTACCTGCCAGCTGTCACCGACGCCGCCGACTTCGCCTCCTGGGTCACCAGCACCCCTGCCGAGGAGATCGCCGCCGCCCTCATCGACGCCTGCATCCACCGCCTCGACCACATCAGGCAACACCTCGGAGCGGCCGAACCCGACAACGTGGTCCTCGTCGACCGGGGACCACGGACAGTCGCTGCATCAGCCCGAGCGCACCTCGCCACCGGACGCTCAGCCAACGCCGCCTACGATCCTCACCCGGCCGTCAAACGGCTGAAGGCGGCCGTCATGCAAACCGCAGAGGCCACCGCTTGCATGACGGCCGAACTCCGCGTCACCAGCTACGACGCCATCCTGTACCGCCTCAGCCACAGCGAACGGACCGATGTTCGGTACCTGCACTACCTCAGGGCATTCCTGCACCACTTCGAGACCGAGCCACCGTGGCTGGGCGTCCAGCGGATCGAACTCGACGCCACCGCGAACGTCACAGTCAACGTAGGGACCATCCGAAAGGTCCTCCGGCTCTCGGCGCATTGAGCCGTTCGGCTCGCCAAGACCTCAGTGACGGACGGTCAGCCCTTGGCGGAGCGTAGGCGAATCTGGGCGATCCGGCGATCGAGCGTCGTTACGTGAACCGACTGCGGGCCGTACTCTGCCGCAAGTATGGGACGCAGTTGGTTGAGGTACCGCAGCCCGTCTTCAGTGCGGCCGTCCGCAGCCAGCAGCATGCCGAGTTGGTACAGCGCATCGCGGTAGAGCTGGTCGTCCTGATCTGCGCCGATAATGGCTAGGAAGCGAGTGAGGTACTCAACGGCGGACCCGGTCTCGCCGATCTCGGCGTGGCTCACGCCCGCGTAGTAGTACAACAAGGCCATATCGCCGTCTTCGCCGTCGAACGTGGGTAGGACAGCGTCCAAGACCGCGGCGGCCCGGCTGTGCTCGTCGGCGATATGCAGCGTGGTGCCCAGATCAATCTGGATCTGCCGTGCCACATCGGGATCGTCCACGGGACGAGCCGCGGCCCGATCCAGCAGGTCGATGGCGTGTTGCAGCTGCTGGTCCTGAAGAAGCTGTGCGACACGGTCCAAAACGTCCAGAGCCTCCTCCGCCGTCAGTAGTTCGGACGACGGCGCCGCTGCACGAGCACCCGCCGGGGTAGCGCTGCGGGGCCGCCGGGCGGGCGCCAGCGGACGCACAAACGGCCGGCGAGGATCACGCTCGCCGATGGCATCCGGACCCTCCGACCTCGCAATCGGTAGCAAGCCGTCGTACACGGTGTCGGCGTCGGGTCGGTCGCCGGGCTGTTTCGCGAGCATAGCGAGGACGAGTTCGTCCAGGGCGGACGGCACGTCGCCGCGGACGGTACGCATGGACGCGGCGGGCGTGTTGACGTGATGGTCGCGGTGGGAGCGGCTGGTCGTCTCGACGAAGGGCACCCGACCGGTGAGCATCTCGTGTAGGACGCAGCCGAGGGCGTAGACGTCGCTGGACGGACCAACCGGATTGCCAAGGACCTGCTCGGGAGGCATGTAGGGCGGGCTGCCGACGGTCATCCCGATCTGCGTCAACCTCGGCAGGGCGCTTGCACCGTGCAGCACGGCGACGCCGAAGTCGAGCACCTTGACCAGGCCGTCACCGGTGACGATCAGGTTCGACGGCTTGATGTCGCGGTGCACGACATCAACGCGGTGGACGTCGACGAGCGTGGCAGCGACCTGTGCCGCGATGGCGGCCGCCCACGAGATCGGCCACGGGTCGTCGGCGTAGTCCCTTACCTTGATCAGTTCGGCCAGGGTCTGACCAAATAGCAACTGCATGACCAGGTAGATACGGCCGGTTGACTCGTCCACACCGAAGTCATAGACGGACGGGATTCCGGGCAACTCCAGCCGCGCAGTCGTGCGAATCTCCCGAAGGAACCGCTCCCTGTCGACGGCGGCGGCATCGGCGAGAACCTGCCCCTCCGGGCTGCCCGGCTGAAGGGTCTGTCCGGGGACCTGGTGCATCAGCTTGATTGCAACGCGGCGGTCGAGCTGCTGGTCGTATCCACTCCAGACCTCGCCCATGCCGCCGCGACCGATGGGCGCGTCGACGCGATAGCGGTTCGCGAAGACCCACTCGTCAGTGGGAATCGACTGGCTCACACACGTCTCCGCCCAGGTAGTCAGCCGTTGCCGTTGGCAACTGTCTCATGACTGGCCGTCTTCGCGGAAACCTGCGAACGCAATTTTCGCAACGCTTCGGCTCGTGCCGGGCTCAGGATCAGGTTGTACGCGCGGCGCCGCGCTTCTGCCTTCACCGCGGCCTGGAACTCGGGATTGTCGAAGTACCGGCCAACGAACGCGGTGTTGCGGTCATGATTGCGGGCGACGATGTTATCCAACTCGGGGTCGGCGACCTGGCCAAACTTGGCGAGGTCGTTGTTCAGCGCGACCGCCTGCATTTTCTCGTCCTCGGCGAGGCTGATGATCTGTTGCGCAATGAGGATCTGATCCGACGAGCTCAGGTCGAAGCCGAACCGGTCGTTAAGCTCCTCGATCACCTCACTCAGCGGCTTCTCTTCCACCACCTTCGCGGCGCCGCCATCGGGCGAGAACCCCGGAATGAGATGCGCACCAGACGGCTGCAGTGCGATGTCGTGGGCGCCGATCTTGTCAATACGCAGATGGCTCAGCGTGGTCTCGCCGATGTCGACGCCAGCGCCCGGCTCGTGCGGCAGCCGACGCAGCAGGAACCGGGTGTAGAGGTACAACCGCTCCAGATCCGGGTCGGCGTAACCGACCACCTGCGCCAGGAAGCCGTAGGCGCGCACATAGTCCGACGCCGCCGAGCGGAACTCCTCGGCTCGGTCCCGGTCCTGCTTGGCAAGATCGGTGAAGCGGTCGACAGCCGGCTGCAGGAATCGGTAGAGCTGGGCGTGCGCCTTCTCCAGCTGCGTCTCGCTCGCCGAGTCCCGCTCGGCGCTCAGCAGCGCGTCGGCGAACGCGTCCATCTCGGCCGACACCAGAACTTGGTGATCCATGACGTCGCGCTGCTTGTCGTACAGCAGATTCGGGTCGGTCGGTTCGGTGATGGTGGTCTCGAAGTACGGCTTGAAGGCCTTCTGGATGTCCTCGGCCTCGTTGGCAAAGTCGAGCACGAACACGTCGTCTTGCGACTTCAGCCGATGCGTCCGGTTCAGCCGCGACAACGTCTGCACCGCCGCGACACCCGTCAGCGGCTTGTCGACATACATCGCGCACAGCAGTGGCTGGTCGAACCCAGTCTGGTACTTCTCGGCGACGATCAGGATGCGATATTCGGCCTGCTTGCGGGCGACGGCCTGCGGGTCGTCTGCCTTCGTGTAGGCGAACGCGTCCGGCAGCGCCGCCTCGGAGAACCCGTTAAGCTTCGGCTCGGTGTAATCGAGGCCATCAAGTGTCAGCGTGCCCGAGAACGCCACCAGCGGGGCGCAGTCGGCGATGCCCCGCTTGTCGAGGTAGCGCCGCATCGCCTGGTACAGCCTCAGCGCGTGCTCACGGGACCGGGTCACGACCATCGCCTTGGCCCGCCCACCCATGCGGTCGGCCACCTCAGTACGGAAATGCTCGACGATGATCTGCGCTCGCTGATCCTGCGATTCGGGGTGCAACTCGGCCGCACGGACCAGCTTCGCCTTGGCCTTCTTCGGATCGACCTCGGGATCGGCCGTCTCCGCGGCATCGACTGCCGCGTTGACTAGCCGCCACCGCGCCTGGTAGGTGATGTAGTTGCGCAGCACGTCGAGGATGAAACCCTCGTCGATGGCCTGCCGCATCGAATACACGTGGAACGGCTCGTCCTTACCCGTCGCCGGATTGCGGGTGCCGAATAACTCAAGCGTCTTGGCTTTCGGCGTCGCTGTGAACGCAAAGTACGACAGGTTCGGGTGCCGCCCCCGTGCCAGCGCCGAGGCGGTCAGCAGGTCGCCGTCGTCATCGATGTCATCTGAGCCGTGCCGTCCCAGCGCCTTCTTCAAAGCATTCGCGGACTCACCCGACTGCGACGAGTGCGCCTCGTCAATGATGACCGCATACCGCCGCCCACCCAGCCCGGCGACCTTGTCCAGCACGAACGGAAACTTCTGCTGCGTGGTGATGATGACCTTCGCCGTCGACCCGGTCAGCGCGTCCGCGAGCTGCTGCGAGTCCTCATCGATCTTTCGAACGACCCCGGCAACGTGGTCGAACTGAAAGATGGTGTCCTGCAACTGTCGGTCCAGGACTACTCGGTCGGTGATCACAATGACCTTGTCGAACACCGGAGCGTTGGCCGCGTTGTGCAGGTTGGACAGCCGATGCGCCAGCCACGCGATCGTGTTCGACTTCCCTGAGCCAGCGGAATGCTCGATGAGATAGTTGTGCCCGGCCCTGTTCTCGGTCGCGTGCGCCGTCATCGCCCGTACCGCGTGCCACTGGTGGTACCGCGGGAAGATCTTCGGACTGGTGTGCGGGTCGCCCTTGCCCTTCCTCGGCACCTCGACGTGCTCGAACCGCTGCAACAGCTCCAGGAAGTTGTCCCGCTGCCAGACCTCCTGCCACAGGTATGAGGTCTGGTACCCGTCGACCGGCGCCGGCGGGTTGCCGGCGCCACCCGAGACCCCCGGTCCGCTCGACCCGACGTTGAACGGCAGGAACCGCGTTCGCTCTCCCGCCAACCGCGTTGTGAGGAAAACGAGGTGCGGGTCAACCGCGAAGTGCACCAGAGCCCGCTTGTCGAACAGCGGCTCCTTCGGATCCCGGTCTGTGCGGTACTGCGCCTTCGCGTCCTCGACATCCTGCCCGGTCAGCGGGTTCTTCAGTTCCGCCGTGGCCACCGGAATCCCGTTGACGAACAGCGCGAGGTCCAGCTCATCGCTGGTCTTTGCCGAATACCGCAGCTGCCGCACCACGGTCAGTCGATTCGCGCTGTACTCGTCGAGCGCGCCGGCCGCAAGCGTGTGACCTGGCCTGAAGTACGCCAACTGGATCGTCACCCCGCGGTCTTTGATTCCGTTCCGCAGCACATCGAGTGTGCCCCGCTTGTCGATCTCGGCCGCGACCCGCTTCGCGAACTCCCGCTGCGCTTCCGGAAGGCCGCCGTAGGTCGTGACGAGCCTCTCGAAAGCCTTCTTCTGGGTTGCCCCGACAAACGTCTCGAGCTCGCTCGTGTCAAGCCCCAGTTCGCACGAGTAGCAACCAAGTACACCCCGTTCCCAACCGCGCGCAAGCATCTCGACCTCAATGGTCGCCTCAAACGCCTCTTCCATGTAAACGTGCGCGTTCACTCGACCTTCCCTTCGCCCGGGTCCTCGGTCTCACGCAGAACAGCGCGCGCCATCGATGCCAGCGACTCATTGTCGAGGAACCACCTCGTAGTCCCCTGAACCGCGACCGGTGCGCCGCTCCATTCGGCGAGTGCATACATACGCATGACTAGCCCGCTCGGCGTGTACCGCCTGCCGTCTGCCGCCCACACCAACGGCCGGCTCCGGTCGTTCACCCAAGTGACCGAGCCCCTGCGGCCGTCCTCTGTAAGCCACCCGGCAAGGCCCTCGCGCTCCGGCTCGGTAGCCGCTTGGAAGTTGAGGCGAATTCCGTCCTTGATTCGTGCAGCATCCACCAGGATGTGTACCGAGTTGCGGCGCCTATTGGCACGCTGCCGCGGCGCAGGACGGTACTCCGGCTGGAGATCGGGCACGGCTACCCCAAGCTCGAAGGACTGCAGCACCGACCGCACCAACGGCCGGATCCGGTCGGCCGATGCGAGTGTCGGTCCGATGAACGAGTTTTGACCAAACTGCCTGTCAATATCGGTGACGAGCCATCGAACGGCCCGGTCGACCAGGTCCGGCACGCGGTCCAATACACCGTCCCAGTCATACTCGATATCGTCGATGCCGTCGCGGCCCATCTCTTGAAATACGATATGCGTAATGATAAGCGGGCCTTGCTCGGCAACGGCTTGGGCGCGGCCTTCCAGATTTTCTTGCATGGCGTGCAGCGAGTCACGAACTTTGCGCATCAGCTGAACCGAACGCCAGATCTGAATGGCGGGTGGACGCTCGCCGAAGATACGGGTGTAGGCACCCTGAGCGCCCTCTTCCCACAAAAGATCCTCGTTGCTGCGAATCCGCTGTGCCATTCCCGGATCCGGGTGTGCACAGGCCAGCGCAATCGCGGCCTCGCGGACGGTGCAGCCGCTCTCCGGCGAGGGCTCGAACTCGCTCCTTCTGATCGCGTACGTCAGACCGAGAGTCAGCGAGAACTCCTCGCGAATCGCCAGTTGCACATCGTCGAGTGCGACGAAGTCTCGTCGCTCGATATGATTCTGAGTGTTCGTGGCCTTCGTGATCTGCGTGCTGGTCGTCTCGTCCGAACTCTCGATGATCCGGACTCCGACCAGGGCTTCGCGTACGGTTTCGGCGCCACTCTCGACCGCGTCTGCAATTGCGGCGACCGTCTGGGCGCCGTTCACTACGCTGACGTTGGTTGCGTGGACCGTGGCCGAGCCGAAGGGAGAGGTCTTGCTCTTGGGCACTAGGCGGAGCGTGTCACAGAGGACGATCACACCGTTGTTCCGGTACCAGAACTCGTAGGGCTCCTCAGTTAGGCTCCGGGTGATGTCGGCGTTGACCTGAGTCACGCCGAGCGACTCCCGGATGTTCTTTCGGAACAGCAGATCGCTATTGTCGGCGTACCACGACGCCACAGTGCCCGCGGTTGTGACGCCGTTTACTGCGCGCATTGGAGTAGTCAGCTCGAACCATCGCTCGAGCTCGAAACTCAAGTCAATCGGATCCTGTTCCGCCACGCTACGGATCATGTCCCAGACTTGATCGATGTAGAGTACCTCGAAATCGAGATACTGACCGTGGGCGTTGAACTCATCCCGCAGCTCTTTCAGGCGCAGCAGAACATTGTCATGCAATGGCACTTGGCGCATCAACCCGATCGTCAGCATGATGCGCGCCTGAACATCTCCGAGAATTGTTGCGATCTGGTTAGCGAAGGGCTGGAACTTGGGATTGAACCGTCCGAACTCCCGATGGTCGATCTTACGGAGACCGTCCGCCATTGTGAGAATGTCCTGCTCGCGGAAATTTGCCGTCCCCGCATCGCTCCACTTCGTCTGGATCAGCCAGAGCCTTGGCGCACCTGCCGCGATGGCCACTGCGTCGATGCCGAAATCCTGACCACCGTCAGTGACGGCCGACGCCGCCTGCTGATCACCGCAGCCCGTGCGGCTGTGTGCAATCGCTGCCGCAAGAGCCCGCGTGAGCAGGCCGCGCCGACGCTCCTCGGGATTCGGATTAGTGAAGTCGCTGATGTCGATACGATCTTCAAACCTTCGGCGAAGTGCCTCTGAGATCACTCGCACCTGACGCGACGTGTCTGACGGCTGCGACACTCAGTCCTCCCGCGTGGGTTCGCTTCCTCGAGCATTGAAATCCGTCGCACTCTAGCCCGAGTCGCGGGCTTCATGCCAAATGAGTTTCGCGCCCTGTGGTGACATCGAGCCGCCCAGTAACCGCCGCCGCAGTCAACGCCTGCCGACGCTCCGCCAGCACGGCACGTTGCCGTGCCATCATTTTCATTGATGCCTCAACCTCAGCGAGGGCGGAGGTGGCGGCCTCGACAATGGCTCTCTGTTGCACAAGCGCAGGAAGCGGAATGCGAAGATCACGGATTTTGCTGCTGCTTGTCGATGCAAGGTTAGTGGTCTTCGTTCCCGTTCTTTCAAAATGAGCCCGTGCAATACTCGTCCGGGTTAGCAACGCAAGGTACCGAGGATCGAGGCGTCGAGCGTCCACCCGGACTACAAAGACGTGATTTTGATGAAGGCATCCTTCGATCTCTCCGTCCCACACCGTTCCGCGTCCGAGCTTGTCGAGATCGCCGCCTTCGGTCATCAATACGTCACCCGGCCGCATCACGGATCTGGCCGCCACGTCCCTCGGTACCGTTATCTCGCTCACCTTATTAAGATCTAGATATCCGGCCTGAACGTTCGCCACCCGCAGATATGGCCTCGTAACATCGCTTAGGCCCCTCGCGCGCGATCCATCCACGGTGACGCCCGTCTGAATCTTTGCGAGATAACCAAGCCGGACCTCGGGGACGTTCGGTCCGACGGCGAAGTTGTCCGAAACCAGAGCCGTCGCCAATTCCTTCAGCAACTCGATCTGCATTGACCGCATAGAACCGATACGATCAATACGTTGAGTCTCGTTGTCGAGGAAGTCAGTGATTCGCCGCTGGTCGCTCAGCGACGGAAGAGGGATACGAAGCTCGGCAATGTCTGGCATGTAGATCGTCTTGTGAGTCGAACCCATTGCCAGTCGCCGGAGGTCGGGGGCCATAGCTCGAAGAGCATGGAGAAGGTACCGTCTGTCCAGCCGCGCACCACAGGTCCATGTCGCAAAGTCCTGACTCGTCGCCATGTCGGCGCCGAGAATTGCAGAGAACCCTACAGAAGCAGTACGCGAAAGGATGACGGTCCCGGGAGGGTGTCGCACGGCGGATGAGTTCGCGATACCGAGCAGGCTGATCTTCTCAACGGTTGACGATATCGTGTCGACGGTTCCGTCCCGGAGTTGACCGACGTCGGCGAGGGTCACCCAGGGAATCGTGCAGTTCTCCCAATACTCCGGGTGCTGCCTGCTAGGTGTGTGCCCGGTTCCCAGGCGGGCAACGTAACGGATCGGCACCGTCGGCCAGCGCGAGTCGCGCAACCACGGCGCAACCTCAACGCTCACGATGTCACCTCGGACAGGAGGGCCTGGATCTGAGACTCCAGGGCACGGAGTTCGGCATCAATTTCGGCGAGCGGGCGTGGGGGTTCGTATACGTAGAAGTGACGGGTGAAGGGGATTTCGTAGCCAACCTTGGTTTTCGTTTCGTCGATCCAGGCATCCGAGACGTGTGGCACGACTTCGCGGGTGAAGTATGATTCGATGTCTTCCTTGAGGGGGATGTTTTCGTAGTCGCGAAGGTCCGGATCCGGGAGAACAGCGCCTTTCGCCTTCTGGACCTCCCCGTCCGGGTCGCTGATCGAGACGGCGTCCCAGATGCCCTTTTCGACAGCGGCGCCCGGCCACGCGGTGCCGGCGGCTGCTGCGGCCGCGTGCAGGGCATTCTTGACCTCTGCCTTCGTGGGCCAGGTAGTGCCGATAAGGGGCTTGAAGGCTCCGATGAGGGAGTCGCGGCCCTCGTAGCGGGCCAGGGGCTTCGACTCGGCCAGGGCCGCGAGCGTGTCTTCGGTGATCTCGAAGCGGAGCTTGAGCGGGCGTTCGACGGTGATGCGGTGGTACCCGAAGCCCGTGGTGTCGAAAACCTTTACACGGGCCTGGTCGAGGTGGTCGGGGTCGACGGCGACGGTGAGGGCGTCGGCGTACAGCCGGGTGATGTAGGCGATCTGGTCGTCAGAGATCATCTTGCGCTTGTCGCCAAGACTCTTCCGCATCTTGACCCACTGGTCGCGGGCGTCGAGGAGGATAACCTTATGCTTCAGGGCGTCTGGCTTGCGGTTGGAGAGGATCCAGAAGTAGGTCGAGATGCCGGTGTTGTAGAAGAGTTGGTCCGGTAGGCCGATGATGCCTTCGAGGTAGTCGTTCTCTAGGATCCATCGGCGGATCTCGGACTCGCCGGATCCGGCGGCGCCGGTGAAGAGCGGCGAGCCGTTAAAGACGATGGCCAGGCGGGAGCCGCCCCTCTCCGGGGTCTCCATCTTCGACAGCATGTGCTGCAGGAACAGGAATGAGCCGTCGTTTATGCGCGGCAGGCCAGCGCCGAAGCGACGGGCGTGGCCGAGGGCGGCCTCCTCCTCGACGACGTCCTTGACCTTTTTCCATTCCACGCCGAACGGCGGGTTGGCGAGCATGTAGTCGAACGGACCCGCGTGCTGGTCGTCGCTGAACGAGTTGCCGAAGACGATGTTCGACGGGTCCTGTCCCTTGAGCATCATGTCGGAGCGGCAAATGGCGTACGACTCGGCGTTGATCTCCTGGCCAAAGAGTTTGACCTCGACGTGCGGGTTGAGCGAGGTGATGAGCTCCTCAGCGGCGGACAGCATGCCGCCGGTGCCGCAGGCGGGGTCGAGGATGTTGATGACGTTGCCCGGGCCGGTGAGGCGATCGGCGTCAGCGCCAACCAGAAGGTGGACCATCAGGCGGATAACCTCGCGCGGCGTGAAATGCTCACCGGCCGTCTCGTTGGAAATTTCCGAGAACCGTCTGATCAGTTCCTCGAAGACGTAGCCCATCTGATGGTTGTCGATATGGCCTGGGCTGAGGTCGATATCCGCGAAGCGTTGGACTACCGGATACAGTAGCTTGGCATTGGCGAGTCGGACGATCTGCGTTTCGAACTCGTACTTGTCGATGATCTCGCGAGCGTTGGCCGAGAAGCCGTTGATGTAGTCGAGAAGGTTCTTGGCGACGTCCGGCGCGGAGGCGCCGATGGTGGCGAAGCTCTGCAGCGAGGTGTTGTAGAACGGCAGGCCGGCGGCGATCCGCAGCAACTGGTCCTTGTTGGTTATCTTGAGGGAGGCGTCGCGATCCCAGACCTCTCGGCGGGTCGGCTCCATCACGCAGTCGAGGCGGCGCAGGACCGTCAGCGGCAAGATCACCTTGCCGTACTCCGACTGCTTGTAGTCGCCACGCAGCAGGTCCGCGACCGACCAGATGAAGCCGGCCAGTTCCTGATGGGTGCTCACGTCACCTAGCTCGCTTTCCGTGTTCTTCCTGGGCTGATGGGGCGAAGGTTCCTGTGGTCAGGCCATCGACGGCGGTGCGGATTGCGGCGTTCGCCGACGCGGCGACTTCCTCGACCGCGGCGGCGAACGATGTCAATCGGCGGAACGCCTCACCGTAGTGGCGTTGCTCCGTCGGTGTCATGCGCGGAATGCGGGCGCGTCGCAGGTCCAGCCGAAAGGTCCCGCCCAGGCTGCCGGAAGCTTGGCGTCTGTTGATCTCTGCACGCAGGAAGCAGGCAAGGAAGTGAGGGTCCAGTACGGCGGGGTCGCATCGAACTGCTGAGCCCGCCCGCATCTCGGGTGCGTTGGCCTCGTCGAGCACAAAGGCGTCGAAGCCTCGCGGAACGGCTGGCACGATCACGTCGCCGGGGCGTGCCGACTTGTAGTCGATGAACGCGAGCGCGCCTGACTTGGCTAGATCGTTGAGGCTGATGAGCGGTCCTGGGACTTGGCCGTTCGCCGGTGCGAAGGTCGGCGGATGGCCGTCCAGCCCGCGTACAGCTCCGGCGTATCGGTCGCGTAGCGCGGCATACTCCGGCGCAACATCGCGCGGCTCGATTTCGATGTGGCCGGTCGGCAGAAGCAGCACGTCCTCATCGAGTAGTTCAATCGATGGCACGTCCCGGGTGTGCACCGGATCAGTGAAGACAGCCGCCCACGCCTTTTCGTCGGCGGGCAGGTCGTCCGGTGTGCGGTCGGTCAGGTCGACCATCCGCAACGTGTAGGTGGGCCTGCCGACCTGCCGAGCGAGTAGCCAAATCTGCCAAGGGTGCAGCGTGCCGACCACGGCCCCCTCGGGAAGCCCGATAACGTGTGTGAGCGCACCGGCACGCAGGAGCCCGGCCCGGATGCGTCGACCTGAGGCTCGGGTAGCTGCGGAGAACGGGACGGCGACGACGGCGACGCCGCCTGGCTTGAGTTGGGACAGGCAAAACTGAGCCCAGGCCAGCGGCTGATCGTGTCGCAACGGTTGACCGAATTCCCAGTTCATGCCGTCCAGCGGGCGATCGCTGAGCGGGCTGACCGAAATCAGTGCTTCCGCGCCACCTGGCGTATGAGTTCCAGGGGCCACTGCAAGATCGACCGCCGTTGCGCCGACGGACAGCAGCGCGGATCGCGCGTCTTCGAGCTGGGCTGTTTCGAGGTCGCGGCCTACGTACCGCAGTCCAGAGCCGAGCCGTTTAGCTGCGGCGGCTAGCCGCGCACCGTCCCCGCAGGCTGGGTCGAACACAGTTCCGTCGGTCAGCGGCGGGAGGAGCGCAGCCATCGTCCCAGCAAGCCGAGACTCCAGGGACTCACTTGGCCGTTGCGCAGCGGGTGTGTCGAGCGTCTTCACATTTGCGGCGCGCCCATTGTCGATCAGCCAGGCTTCGACGTCCGCAAGAGCGAACGTTGGGCTGTACGGCGTTCCTCCGATCGGTGCGGGAAAGTCGGCGTGCCTACGACGCCAGTTCGACACAGCGGCTCTGCCCACTCCGGCAATGCGAGCAACATCGGCGGCGGTGACCTCAACGTTGTCTGTCATCAGTGCCTCCGTAGCGCGTTCACAGGCACAGTACACAGACCGTCAAGTTCACGCAACGCGTATCCTTGCGTGAACAGCGCCCACTGTGTACATTGCTCTATGTTCACAGTGGCTTTAGAGGTCTTCATGCCACAGAGCGACGGGTGCTGACGCAGCAGCGAGACCTCGCGCACGCGAATGCGTCACCACATGTCGACTTCCACCCGCCATCCCACAGGGGCCTGGCGTGCCAGAGGCCAACCGCGAAGGGCCAGTTCATGGATGTAGCCGCGACCTACTCGCCCGAGAATCACAACGACAACGCCCGTGCCGATCGGGCGACCAAGGCATCCCGGAACCGCAACAAGCCCAACAGCCGTCGGAGCGGTGGCTCCTACCGCACCACCCTCTACCGGCTCGACGGTGTCCCGCCCAACCCTGACGGGCTGCGGAGAGCCCTGAACAACCGGTACCTGCGCGGACAGGACTTCGAGATCCACCCGACGACCGTCAGTGATGCTCCGGCCCTTCTCGTGCATGGGCACGTGCCGCGGGACCGGGCCGATTGGTGCCCGGTCATCACGGGGCTGACCGGCAATGCGGTCGCCGTCGGATACAGCAGCGCCGGAGGAGCGCTCCTCGTAGCCGTCGACGGAGTGGTGTACGCCCTCACGTACGGCACGGTGGGCAGGCACATGATCAATCCGGATCTCTACGACCCGGGGTTCGGGATCGGCTTCGCCATCCGTGCCGTAGGCCCCGAACGGATCATGCGCATCACCCGCAGGATGCTCGCTTCCACCGGGCGTACCGACCGCAGTCAGGTCCCTGGTGGCCTGCACATCCGGCAGTTCAACATCGAGCGCTGGGGGGAGATCGTCGGGCAGCTCTGCGGCACGCTCCTCGACAACCCGCGGCTCACCGTCACCCGGCTGACCAAGCGCCCGGTGTCCGTCGCCGGTGCCAACTCTCTGCAGATCCCGCTGAGCGTTGATCCGGTCGGCCTGCTGGACGACCTTCGCGAGATCACCCGTGTTTCCGCCGTGGACACGCCCTCGCCCGAACTTGAGTTCATCGCTCAGGTCCAGCCGCTGCCCACCGGCGCTCGCACGCAGGAACTCGACGAGCATCTCGACGACCTGCTCGGACAGGTGGCGCCCGACGGGCTGGCGCTGACGATGCCCATCAGTCAGGCCGAATACGAGCCGTTGGCCGTGGCGTATGAGATCAAAACGGTCGGCAGCCGGCGGGCGCATCTGTCGGAACTCGACTTTGAGGCCGTTCTCGAACGAGCGCGGACCCGGCCGGCGGGCATGCGGCTCAAGGCGTTGAAGAATGGGACCATCGCGCTCTGCGCCAACAAGCACGGCGACCTGCTGACCCCGCCGGAATCCGCGCACAAGTGGATCACCGCTGAGATTGCCAACGGAAACGCGCGCATGATCTACCAGGAAGGCAAGTGGTACGAAATCGGGGAGCACCACCTCGACTTTCTCGGTACCGAGATCGAGGAGATCCTGAGTCGGCCGCCCACCATCGCACTCCCCCCGTGGACCACGAGCCTGGCCAACGAGGACGCCTACAACAAGCACGCCGCGAGGCACGGCTTCGTACTGCTCGACAAACGGCTGCTGAAGACCCGCCAGCACCCGTACGGCATCGAGGGATGCGACCTGCTCGGCCCTGACAACGAGCTCATCCACGTCAAGCGGGCAGATCGCTCGTCGCCCCTGAGTCACCTGTTCTACCAGGGCGAGGTCGCTATCGACGCGCTGCGTTACGAGCGCGACGCCCGCGCCCAGCTGGCCAAGATGGTCCGGCACGCGGATCCCGGTCGCGGCTTCACCGCAGCGTTCAGGCCGAAGAAGATCGTGTACGCCATTGCCCTCAGCTCCGGCAAACCGCTCAGCGCCAAGACCCTGTTCACGTTCTCGCAGGTCGCCCTGTATCGGGCCGTCCGTAGGCTCCGTAGCGACAACATCGACGTGGAGGTCATCGGAATTCCTCCCCGCTGACGGCGTCGAGGTGGCTGGGCCGGCGCCGACCGGCCCTGTCTCTCGCTGCGACACACCTATGAACCGGTGACTGTACATGCGGATGGTGCAATGATCTGGCGGCGGGTCAAACCGGCTCTTCGAAATTAGCGGGGGTCGAGATGTCCGCGGGTTTTGCGGGTGGTGGCGGTTCGGGTTCGTAGTCGCTGGTTGACGGGGTTGCGGAAGCCGTAGGCGTTGCGGGCGATGGTTTTGATGACCCGGTTGGTGCCTTCGGACCCGGCGTTGGTGATCCCGGTGTGCAGGAATGCCAGGATCTCGGGCCACCACGTTTCGACGGTTGTGGCCAGGCGTTCCAGTTCGGGGAGGTCGGCGTCGGCGCAGCGGTGGTAGAAGCGGTGCAGCAGATCGCGGACCTGTTCCCGGTCCGGGTGGGTGCGGGCGGTGGCGAGCAGGTCGAGGAGGTCTTCCTTGGCGTTCCAGGCGGTGGTGATCGGTGCACCGATCGGTGCGGGTAGGCCGGCGAGTTCGTCGAGGAGGGCGTCGACGTGTTCGCCGCGCATGCGGGCGGCGGAGCGGGTGAGCCGGTTGCGTAGTTCCCATTCACGGTTGCTGTTGCGGCCGCGCCGGCCGCGGTGGGTGACGGTGACCCGGCGGCGGACCTCGGTGAGGGTCTGGTTGGCCAGCTGGACCAGGTGGAAGTGGTCCACGACCAGGGTGGCCTGGGGCAGGGCCCGGCGGATCGCGGACTTGAAGATCGTGCACATGTCGATCGCGACGAACGCCACCGCGTCGCGCCAGGCCTGGTCGCGGTCGCCCAGCCAGTCGATGACCGCTTGGGCGGTGCGGCCTTCGACCTGTCCGAGCAGGCCCTGCCCGCCGGACAGGTCCACAAACCCGACGTGCCACCGGTCCACCGCGGTCTGCCAGACGCCGGTGGCCTCGTCCAGGACCCATCTGGGCCGGCCGCGGCGGGTCTCGTCGATGCCGAGCACCTGGACCGGCTCGGGCTGGGCTGGTAGCACCGACCGGGCGTGGCTGGTGAACGCCGCCGCGACGACCGGCCAGGACATGTCGTGGTCGCGGGCCGCCTGGACCACGGCGCGGCCGGCGTCGGCGACCGCGGCCCCGGCCGAGGCCCGTAGCCGGCTGGTCAGCCGCTTGCGTGGTGGCACGGCCGGGACCGACTCGGTGAACGAACGACGCCGGCAGCCCGGCTCGTCGCAGCGCCAGCGGCGCTTGGTCCACACCAGTTGTGGTCGGCGGCCACCGACTGGCAGATCACGCGGCCGGGTCACCCGCCGGCCCTTCGACCGTCGGGCCCGGGTGCCGCAGTCCGGGCAGTGTCGTGCCTGCTCATCGTCGGCGACCAGGTGCACTACCGGTCCGTCAGGGCCGCCGGCGACCCCGACCACGGCCAGGCCGTCAAGGCCCAGCAGCCGCGTCGTATCGTTAACCACGCCCGTAGCTCTTCTGTTGTGATCATCTTGCTTCGACAACAACATGATCTACACGAGCTACGGGCATCTATCAGTCAGGGTCCACAGTGGAGCCCAGCCCGGCTGGTCAAACCCCCACCAAGTTCGAAGAGCCGTCAAACCGAGTCAGCAGACGGCGCAACGGGTTGCACGACGATTCGCTGGCCTGGTCTGCACCGATCTGCGACGCGACGCCGCTCGGCATCCGATGCAACCAGGATCGTCACGTTCAGCATCCGGCCGGCGACCTCATCGTCGATGCGCGATTCAACCGGGCACACCACCATCGCTGGCGCGTGCTCAACCATGATCGACACCCCCATGGCGTGCTCGAAATCGGCTGGCAAGATCCACGGGACCGCTCCAGTCTGGTCCGTTACCCACCGCACCGCCGTAGGCGTCAGTCGTTGTTGCCGCTCAACAAGCGCCGCAACGTTCGCGACGTGACGCTCCTTCTCCTGCTGTTGACGACGTATCTCTTCCTGTCGGCGTCGCACCTCGCGCAGTGTCTTCTCCCGCTCCGCGGCTTCCGCACGATAGCGTTCCGCCCGTGCAGTAGCGACTACGGAGTTGAGCTGCTTGATCACGTTCAGCAGCTCGTTGTAGCGGCTTCGACTGCGCCGGCTGGCCCATGCCCCGCCGGTCATCGCTGACATCGACGGCTCCGGCTCCGTTCGTGCCTTCTCCACGCCTGGCAGCAACTCCCACACAAGGTCGTCCACGCAGACGCCGTTAACGAACTCGTCAAGCGGCAGCTTTGTCGCCTCCCAGCTTCCATGCCCAGGGCAGTCGACGGCGTCGGCGAAAATCCCGTACCGACGGCACTGGTGGCCGGTGCCGCATAGCTTGACTGCGAGTTCGGCCACCGGGCTGGCCACAGTCAACGCACGGGGCTCGCCCACGTCGACGATGATGTGTGGGGGCTCCGCGGCCACGATCTTGGCGAATACCCACTGCCCCAGGCAACGGTGGCCCTCGGCGGGATCGCCGAGGACGGCATGGTCGCCGCGGCCTACACGAGCGAGGTGGACGGCCGGGCGGTGCGCGGCGCGGTCGCCTGGCTGCCCGACGGCACCCGCAAGGACCTGCCCCCGCCGGGGCCGACCCGACCATGACCAACGTGAACGGCGACTGGATCGTCGGGGGCTCCTCCCGGTGGAACGTGCGCACCGGCTCCCTCGACCAGGTCACCGGCCTGCTCGTGCGCAAGATCGACAAGTTCGGCCGGGTCTTCGGCGAGGCGCCCGACCTGGCCCCGCCGTATCCGGCGGTATGGGTCAACGGCACCGTCACGTGGCTGCCCACCGATCCGCGGAGGCCGCTCGGGATGATGGGCCGGATCAGCCTCGACGGCACCCGGATCACGACCGTCCTGCAGGCCGACAACCCACCCGACCCGCGCCCCGTGGTCTGGACCTGCAGATAGCGAGCGGCCGGGCTCCGGCGCATGCGGTGAGGGACGGCATCGCATGCGCCGGCGCCCGGCCCGGGGTTACGCGGTCGGGCCCATCTTGGTCAGCCGGGCGTAGAGCTCGGGCCGCCGGTCGCGCAGGAACGGGCGCTTGCGCCGGGACAGTTCGACCAGGCTCAGGTCCACCTCCGCCACCGCCACGCCGTCGGCGCCATCGGCGGCCTCGGCGAGCACGTCGCCGTTCGGGCCGTAGACGGCGCTGAGGCCGAAGTAGTCCTTGACGCCCTCCTTGCCGACGCGGTTCGAGCAGATCACGAACATGCCGTTGAACACCGCGTGCGCGCGCAGCTCCAGCTGGAAGACCTCGCGCATCGGCGCGCTGGCCGAGGCCACCGGCACGCAGAGCACCGAGCCGCCGCGCAGGGCCACGATCCGGCTGAGCTCGGGGAAGTGCCGCTCGTAGCAGATGATCGTGCCGACGCCGGTCTCCCCGGTGTCGACGACCTCGGGTTCGCTGCCGCCCGGCTGGAAGTAGAACTTCTCCGGGAAGCCGTTCGAGAACGGCAGATGCGACTTGCGGTACACCGACTTGAGCTCGCCCGCGACGTACGTGCAGGCGGTGTTGTAGTACACGCCCGGCACGTCGGCCGCCTCGAAGATCGACGAGACGATCGTCATGCCGTGCTGCCGCGACCGTTCGGCCGCCATCCGGTTCGAGGGGCCGTCGAGGCGCTCGGCCAGCTCGAAGTATTCGAGGTCGGGCTCCGGCTGGACGAACGGCACGGCGAAGAGCTCCGGCAGCAGCAGGATCCGGGCGCCCTGGCCGGCGGCGTCGTCGATGAGGCCGGCGGCGCGCCCGATCGTTTCGGTGCGGTCGCTTGAGGCCTGTAGTTGCAGCGCTGCGAGTTTCACGCGAGGACCTTCTCCGAAGCCTGGGTCAGTCCGGTGATGGCCACCCCTGACCGGGTCTTGTACCGCTTGTTCACCGAGATGAGCACGGCGGTGAGCGGCTCCAGCTGGCGGGCCAGCCGCAGCCGGCCGGCGTCGACCGCCCGGCCGCCGGTCACGTCGGCGGCCAGCCCCATGACGAGTTCCTTGGCCGCGCGGTCGTCGCCGCACACCAGGACGTCCTCGTGGCTCAGGTCCGCCTCCGGGTCGAGCAGGAGCGGGGCGGAGAGGTGGTGGAACGCACCCACCAGCGTGGCTTCGCCGACGATCGCGGCCGCTTCCTCCGCGGCACTGCCCGCGGGCACGTCGAGGCCGAACGGGCCCAGCTTGTCGAAGCCCAGCGGGTTGACACAGCTGATGACGATCTTGCCGGTCAGCGCGCCGGCCAGGCCGGTGACCAGCTCGGCGTGCCCGTCGTACGGCACGGCGAGCAGCACGACGGGCGCGGAGGCGGCCGCGTCGAGGTTCGAGGCACCGGTGATCTCGGCGGCCTCGAGCTGCTGGCGCAGTTCCGCGGCGGCGACCTCGGCGCGGGCGGTGTCGCGGGAGCCGAGCACGATGGCGTGTCCGGCGCGGGCCAGGCGGTAGGCGAGGCCGCGTCCCTGCGGACCGGTCCCGCCGATGACCGCGATCCTTGTCAGGCTCATCGGCTCAGGCCTTCGCGGCCTGGGCGAGCCGGGTGAGCGTCTGCTCCTTGTCGCCCAGGGTCGAGATGATCGGGCTGCGGACGCCGGCCTCGTGGTACGCCATCAGCTTCTGGAACGCGTCGTCCGTGGAGCCACAGGCGGTCACGTTCTGGACCAGGCTGTTGGGGACGAGCTGCATCGCCCGCTTGATGTCCTCCGGGGTGGCCGGCCAGCCGGCGATCTCCTGGAGCCGGTCGACCAGCTCGCGCTCGACGCCGCAGTGCTCGGCGATGTGCGGCTGCTGGCACAGGTACAGCGTGAGGAACGCCTTGCAGGCGTCGATGGCCTCCTGCGGGTCGTCGTCGTTGATGCTGCAGGAGACGATCTGGGTGAGGTCGATGTCCTGCTTGCCGTCGGTCCGCTTGGCGAGGCCGCGGTCGATGGCGGCGCGGGCGCCGGCAAGGTACGACGGCGGCAGGAGGAAGTCCATGTGCACGCCGTCGCTGATCTCACCGGCCAGCTCGAGCATCTTGGGCCCGACGGCGCCGATGTAGATGGGGATGTCGACGGGCTTGTTCTCGCGGTACATGCTGTCGAACCGCACCCCCCGCATCTGCACGAAGTCGCCCTCGAAGTCGACGAGCTCGTTGCGGAAGAACGACTGCAGCACGGTGATGTACTCGCGCATCGAGGCGATCGGCTTGGTCAGGGGCTGGCCGACCTTGGTCGCCAGCGGCTCCCACCAGGCGCCGATGCCCAGGATCGCCCGGCCGGGCGCCACCTCGTCGAGCGTCTTGAAGGTGACCGCCATCAGCGCGGCGTTGCGGCTCTTGTTGTTGACGACGCCGGTGCCGATCTTTACGTTGCGGGTCTTGCTCGCGATGATCGCCGCCGGCACGATGCCGTCCCGGGCGAGCCGCCCCTCGGCGACCCAGACGGACTCGAAGCCGTTCTGGTCGGCGAACTCGGCCTGCCAGTAGGTCTGCTCGAGGCTGAGCCGCTCGCCGACATGGATACCAAGAGGAAGTTTCATCGAAGTACAGCTCCGTTCAGAAGAAGTTCGGCTCGACGCGGTCGGCGAAGGCACCCCGGCCCGCCGCGCCGCTGAAGGAACCCGATGCGTCCACCAGGTGCTCGCCCCGCGAGAGGACGTGGACCGGCTTGCCGGTCACCCGCATCCCGTCGTAGAGGTTGTAGTCGGTCCGCATGTGCGTGCCCGCGGTGGTGATGACGTGATCGGCCTGCGGGTCCCACACCACCAGGTCGGCGTCGGCCCCGACCGCGACGATCCCCTTGCGGGGGAAGAGGCCGAAGAGCTTGGCCGGCCGGGTGGACACCAGGTCGACGAACCGGCACGGGTCGATCCGCCCGCTCGCCACCCCGCCCTGCCACAGCACCATGAGGCGGTCCTCGATGCCGGGCACGCCGTTGGGCACCTTGGGGAAGTAGCCGGGGCTGCGCAGCTTCTGCGGCGGAAGGTCGTCGGGCTGGTGCATGCAGAAGCCCGCGTGGTCGGTCGCCATCGTCGCGATCGCGCCGGTGACGAGCGCCTTCCACAGGCCTTCCTGGTTGCTGCGCTCGCGGATCGGCGGGGAGCACAGGTACGCGGCGGCCCGCTCACCGAGGCCGGCGTAGTCCTCGTAGGCGACCTGCAGGTACTGCGGGCAGGTCTCCGCCCAGACCCGGCGGCCGTCGGCGCGCGCCCGGCCGATCTCCTCGGCCGCGGCGGCGCTGGAGACGTGCACGACGTACAGCGGCGCACCGACCGACTCGGCGAGGACGATCGCCCGGTGCACGGCCTCGGCTTCGGAGTCGTGGCCGTGCGCCGTGGCGTGGAAGTGCTCGGCCGTGTTGCCGCGCTCGATCAGCCGTTGCGTCTCACGGGCCACCATGTGCCCGTTCTCGGCGTGCACCATCGGCAGCACGCCGCACTCGCGCGCCAGGTCGAAGCCCTCCAGGAGCTCACCGTCGTCGACCATCTGGGTGCCCGGGTACGCCATGAAGAACTTCCAGCTGCCCGCCCCCTCGCCGGCGAGCCGGCGGAGGTCGTCGAGCACGTCGGGCTGCTGGTCGCGGGGCGGGACGATGGCGTGCAGACCGAAGTCGACGACGCAGCGCTGCGCCGCCGCGTCCCGCCGGCGCAGGTACGTGTCGTACAGCGACCGGCCGGGCTCCTTCTTCACGAAGTCGAGGATCGTCGTCGTGCCGCCGTGGGCAGCGGCGACGGTCCCGGTGTAGAAGTCGTCGGCCGTCCTGGTGGTGAACCCGTCGATCGGGTACTCCAGGTGCGTGTGCGCGTCGATCCCGCCCGGGATGACGAGCTTCCCGGTCGCGTCGATGACGTGGTCGGCGGTCCAGTCCGAACCGATACCGAGCGCGACGATCCGCCCGTCACGCACCAGGACGTCGGCGCGGATCGCCGAGTCCGCGTTGACGACCGTGCCGCCGCTGATCAGTGTCGATCCCATATCCATCTCCTGAAACTCAGCCCTGGTAGTGCTCGTCGGCGAGGGCGAGCACCTCGTCGAGGACGCCGAGCGCCAGGTCGATCTCTTCGGGCTTGATGACGAGCGGCGGCGTGAGGCGCAGGACGTTGAAGTTGGCGGTGAGGTACACGCCCCGCTCCATCGCCGCCTTGAGCAGCTTGCCCACGGGTGCCGCGGCGGCCCCCTTGGCGTTGAACGGCACGAGCGGTTCCTTGGTGGCGCGGTTCTTCACCAGCTCGACGCCGTAGAAGAGGCCGCGGCCGCGGATGTCGCCGATGCTCGGGTGCCGCTCGGCCAGCGCGGCCAGGCCGGCGCCGAGCCGCTCGCCCATCGCCCGTGAGTTCCCGACGACGCCCTCGTCCTCCATGATCTGCAGCGAGGCCACGCCGGACGCGCACGCGAGGGGGTGACCGGCGTAGGTCAGGCCGCCCCAGAACATGTTGTCCTTGAGCCACTCGGAGATCCGCGCGTTGACCGTCATCGCCCCGAGCGGGACGTAGCCGGAGTTCAGGCCCTTGGCGGTGATGAGGATGTCGGGCGTGACGTTCCAGTGGTTGCAGGCGAACCACTCGCCGGTGCGGCCGAAGCCGGCCATCACCTCGTCGAAGATCAGGATGATGCCGTACCGGTCGCAGACCTCGCGCAGCGACTGCAGGTACCCGTCCGGCGGGTAGAGCAGGCCGTTGGTGCCGGTGACCGGTTCGACGATCACGGCGGCGACGGTCTCGGGGTTCTCGTACTGCAGGATCTCCTCGAGGTGCGGGCCACCCGAGCAGACGGGGCAGGGATCCGGGTGCCCGGCCGGGCAGCGGTAGGTGTACGGGTCCAGCATGCGCACCACGCCGCTGATGCCCGGCTCCGCGGCCCACCGGCGCGGGTCGCCGGTCAGCGACATCGCACCCGCGGTGGCGCCGTGGTACGAGCGGTAGCGGGCGACGATCTTGTGCCGGCCGGTCACGTGGCGGGCCAGCCGGACGGCGTTCTCGTTGGCCGCCGCGCCACCGGTGGTGAAGAAGCTCATCTTCAGGTCGCCGGGGGTCAGCCCCGCGATCATCTCGGCCAGCTCGGCGCGCGAGCGCTCCGCGAACCCCGGCCCGATGTAGCACAGCTCCTCGGCCTGGGCGCGGATCGCCTCGACGAGGCGGGGGTGCTGGTGGCCCAGGTTCAGGTTGACGAGCTGGGACTGGAAGTCGAGGTACTTGCGGCCGTCGTAGTCCCAGAACCATGAGCCCGATCCACCGGCCACGGGGATGGGGTCGAGCGCACCCTGCACCGACCAGGAGTGGATCACGTACTCCTTGTCGACGGCCTTGACGCGCTGAGCGGTCCAGGCCTGAGTCTCGGTGATCGTCATCAGTTGCCCTTGACCTCGGCGCCGAAGGTGGCGAGCCGGGCAAGCGGGCGCCCGGCGTTGGCCGCCGCGCAGATCACGAAGATCTCGCGAGGCCGCGGCACGTCGGCGACCTGCAGCGTCACGGTCTGGTGGTGGGAGCGCGTCTTGGCATCCAGCTTGTGCTTGAGCGGGATGTCGATCGGGCTGCCGGGCAGCCCGACCTTCTCGGCCGCCGGCAGCAGTTCCGTGCCACCGGCCGCGTTGCGGAAGACGTTGCCGAAGCGCAGGTTGTGGATGAGCGCCGAGCCGTGCTCGACCTCCCCGTCGATGCCGACGAGGGCCGCCTTGCCGAACGCCTCGACCTCGTCGCCCAGCAGCTCGACGCAGGCGGGCCCGATGAGGCTGCCGATCTCCTCACCCAGCTCGTCGGCCAGGGTGACCAGATCCCGCACGTAGGCGCTGGGGTAGGGGTTCTCGATGACGACGCCGACGAACGCGACGCGGTGGCGGGGCTGCACGTCCTGCCCGTTCTCCAGCCAGGTCTCCTCGAGGTGGCGAACGATCTTCCGGACCCTGATCACGATCAATCCTCCTGTGGTTCACTCAACGAACCGTCGGTTCAAATACTGTCGATACTGCGAAGGACTGTCAAGCGTCCTGAAGTTCGGAAAAAGCTGAGGTGATCCGACCCGCACAAGGGCAGCCGACATCGGCCGGCCGCTACCGCGCCGGGCTCAGGTCAGCTCGAGGATCAGCTCAGATACAGGTCGGTGCGCCGGTCGGCGAGCGGCTGGTTGAACGGGTTGTCCCGGCGCTCCCGGCGGGTGCCGATGAGGTCGATCTCGGCCATCACCAGCTCCTCACGGTCCCGGCTCGCGGGACCGGCCAGCGGCCAGCCGTCGGGGCCCACGAGCACGGACCGGCCGACGAACTCCTGGCCGCGCTCGACGCCGATCCGGCTGATCCCGGCGACGTAACACTGGTTGCTGTGCGCGCCGGTCATGCACATCAGGTGGGCCATCGCCGGCCCGTCGGCGGGCTGCCCCGGCACCGGCACCCAGTTCGACGGCAGGACGACGAGATCGGCGCCCTGCACGGCGACGCTGCGGAACATCTCCGGGAACCAGGCGTCGTAGCAAATGCCGACCCCGATGCGCCCCAGTGGCGTGTCGAAGACCGGAAAGCCGGACGTGTTGGGGTCGTAGATGCGTTTCTCGTCGTTCCACAGATGCGACTTGCGGTACTTGCCCAGGTAGCCGCCGGGCCCGAGCACCACGGCGGAGTTGTGGATCCGCTCGCCCTCCCGCTCGGTCACGCCGCCGACGATCCAGATCTTCAGCTCCGCCGCGAGCGCCGCCCAGCCTGCGCTCGTGGGGCCGTCCGGCACCGGCTCGGCGTACTGCGCGGCCTCCGCCCGGTCCGTGAAGACATAACCCGCCGACGCCGCCTCTGGCAGTACCACCAGCTTGGCCCCGCGGGCGGCCGCCTCCCGGATCCAGAACGACGAGGCCGCGAGGTTCGCCCTGATGTCACCGAAGGCCGGCCTCATCTGGACGCCGGCCAGCAGGAAGCCGGTCACCAGGCCGCCCGGACGGCCGTGTACTTGATGTTCAGGTACTCGTCGATGCCGACCCGCCCGCCCTCGCGGCCGAGACCCGACTGCTTCACCCCGCCGAACGGCGCGGCCGGGTTGGAGATGATGCCCTGGTTGAGGCCGACCATGCCGCTCTCGAGGCGCTCGCTGACCCGCAGGCCGCGGGCCAGGTTCTCGGTGAAGACGTAGGACGCGAGGCCGTACTCCGAGGCGTTGGCCATGCCGACCGCCTCGTCCTCCGCGTCGAACGCCACGACGGGGGCCACCGGGCCGAAAATCTCCTCCCGGACCGTCCGGGCCTCGCCGGGTACGCCGGAAAGGACCGTCGGCGCGAAGAAGTAGCCGTCGCCGGCGATCGCCTCTCCCCCGGTCACGACCTTGGCGCCCGCCGCCGTCGCGTCGGCGACCAGCTCACCGACCGACCTCACGGCGTTGCCGTCGATGAGCGGGCCCACCTCGGTCGCGGGGTCGAGCCCGTGGCCGACGCGGAGGCTGCCCAGCCGCTCGGCGAGGCCGCTGACGAAGCGGTCCACAACGGCGCGCTGGACGTAGAACCGGTTGGCGGCGGTGCAGGCCTCGCCGACGTTGCGCATCTTCGCCTGCACCGCGCCCTCGATCGCCAGGTCGAGGTCGGCGTCGTCGAAGACCAGGAACGGCGCGTTGCCGCCCAGCTCCATGGACGTGCGCAGCACCCGCTGGGCGGCCTGGCCCAGCAGCGTCCGGCCCACCTCGGTCGAGCCGGTGAACGACACCTTGCGCAGCCGCGCGTCGTCGAGCAGCGCCGAGCTGGCCTGCCCCGACCGCGCCGTGGTGAACAGGTTGACCACGCCGCGCGGGACGCCGGCCTCCTCGAGGATCCCGACCAGCGCCAGCATCGACAGCGGGGTCTGCTTGGCCGGCTTGACCACGACCGTGCAGCCGGCCGCCAGCGCGGGACCGATCTTGCGGGTGCCCATCGCCATCGGGAAGTTCCACGGTGTGATGAGCAGGCACGGGCCGACCGGCTGGCGCATGAGCAGCACCCGGGAGCCGCCGCCCGGGGCGGTGAGGTAGCCGCCGTCGATGCGGACGGCCTCCTCGGCGAACCAGCGGAAGAACTCCGCCGCGTAGCTGACCTCCGCCTGCGACTCCGCGAAGGCCTTGCCCATCTCCAGGGTCATCAGCCCGGCCAGGTCGTCGCGCCGCGCGACCATCAGCTCGAACGCCCGGCGCAGCACCTCGCCCCGCTCGCGCGGCGGCGTGACGGCCCAGGCCTGCTGCGCCCGGTCGGCGGCGGCCAGGGCGTCGAGGGCGTCGGCGACGGACGCGTCGGCGACCTCCGCGATCACCGAGCCGGTCGCCGGGTCCTCCACCGTCAGCGCCTTGCCACCCTGGGCCGGCCGCCACTCCCCGTCGATGTACAGGCCCTTCGGCACCCGTCCGGCCACCGCCGTCGCCGCGGCCAGCGCCTCGTCAAATGCGGCCATTGCATCCTCCTCCACCGGCCGGGTCACCCGGTCCGGTCCATCGCCGGCGTCTAGAGCCGGCCGAGCCCACTCGGCAGCTCGATATCGGTATTGCTGAGCAGTTCGCTGAGTTGCCGCGCGGCCTTCATGACCGACTCCGCCACCTCGTCGATGGAATCGCGGGTGAGCCGGTAGGTGGGGCCGCCGATCCAGACGGCGTACGGCGTCGTGCCACGGATCTGCACCGGCGCGGCCACGGAGGCCGCGCCGACCTCGAGCTCGTCGTAGGCGAAGGCGAACCCGCGGGAGCGGACCGCGGCCAGCGAGCCCATGAACGAGTCCAGGTCGCCCACCTCCGGCGGGGCGTAGGTGGCGAACTCCTCGGCGAAGTCCGCGCGGACCTGCGCCGGGTCGAGCGCGGCCAGCAGCACCTTGCCGGTGGACGTCGCCCACACCGGCTGGGTCCGCGGCACCGGCTTCAGGGTCTGGCCGATGAGCGAGGGCCCCGGCACCTGAGCCACGACCATCACCTTCGGGGCCAGCAGGACGTCGAAGCCCGCCGTCTCCCGGGTCTCCCCCGCCAGACCCCGCAGGACATCCCGCATGTGGCCGTAGGCGCCGCCGCCGTCGAGCAGACCGCCCACGATGGACAGCAGCCCGAGCGACACGCGGTACCGCCGCGTCACCGGGTCGAGCGTCAGCCAGCTCTCGCGCTCGAGCACGGTCAGCACCCGGTAGCAGGTCGCCTTCGGGATGCCCGCCTCGCGCGCGACCTCACTCAGGCCGACGCCCTCGGGATGGGCCGCCACCGCCCGTAGCAGCCAGATGGTGCGCCGGACCAGCCCTGCCTCACCAGACGCCATCGAGTTCCTCCGTCTATCCGCGTGCCATCGTCAGCGGCAACTGTTCCGATGTCATCCTGGCAGGCCCTGCGCGCCACCGGGATGCCGGACGAGCCGACAGGCCGCCCGGCACCCCGATCGGTTACTTCCCGCCCTCGGTGATGGTCACCGGTGCGGGCGTGTAGGAGCTGCCGACGACGTCCATGCCCGAGGACTTGAGCTCCTCGCGGGCGCGGTCGGACAGGTCGGTGCGGAACGCGTTGCTGTCCGGCTTGTTCTTGAGCACGCCGGCCTTGGTGGCGATGTCGATCGTCTGGTCCCAGGACGCCTGGTCCATCGCCCCGACGCCCTTCGGCGAGGGCCAGATCAGCTTGTTGATCTCACTGAGCATCCAGGTCTGGTGCCCGGTGCCCAGCGCGCTGCCGTGCGCCAGCACCGTGTCGACGCAGCCCTTGAGGTCGTCGCGGCAGAAGGCCCAGCCACGGTACGACGCCTTGAGGAACTTCACCGCGGTGTCCTGGTTGGCCTGCTCCTTCAGCCAGTCGCCCCGGCTGTAGATGCCGTCCTCGAGGCTGGTGTAACCGGACGCCTGCAGGCTGATCGCGGTGAAGTCGGAGGGCTGGTACAGCTGCCCCGTCTTCGGGTTCTTGGTCTCCAGCAGCTGGGCGTACTCGTTGTAGGTCTTCGCCTGCGCGGCGTCGACCTCGCGCTTGAGCAGCAGGGACATGTCGAACGGCTGCTGGATGATCTGCGTGTCCTTGGCCGGGTCGACGCCGGCGCCGCGCATCGCCGCGTACAGCACCAGCTCGTTGCCGTAGCCCCAGCTGCCGACCTTCTTGCCCTTGAGGTCGGCCAGCGTCTTGATACCGGAGTCGGCCCACGCGACCTGCAGGTACGCGCCGCGCTGGAAGACCTGGCCGATGTTGACCAGGTCGGCACCCTGCTCCCTGGTCACCATCGTCTTGGTGACGTGGCTGACGGCGAACTCGGCGTTGCCGGACGAGAGGACCTGCTGGGGGACGATGTTCACGCCCCCTTCCTGGATGGTGACGTCCAGGCACTCCGCGTCGTAGTACCCCTTGTCCTTCGCCGCGTAGTAGCCGGCGAACTGGGCCTGGGCGACCCACTGGAGCACGACCCGGACCTTGGTCTTCGACGTGCAGTTCTTGCCGGCCTCGGACGCGGCCTGGGTCCCCGTGTCGGACATGCCGCCACAGCCGGACGCGAGCAGAGCAGTGGCCGTGAGAGCGCTCAGCGCGGCCGCGACGCGGCCCGGCCGGGCGGATAACCGGCTACGAAGGAACATGCTGACTCCATGAGTTTGAGGGCGGGGGTGTGAAGGCCATGTCCTACGGGTTCTCGTCGTGCAGCGAGGCATGCCAGGGCATGAGGAGCCGCTCCAGAAGGGACACGACACCGAACATGGCCAGCCCGAGGGCGCTCGCCACGAGGATCCCGGCCCAGGCGTACTCGAACCGGGGCAATGCCGCCTGATAGGCGATGTAGACGCCGAGTGCGTTGCTCGGCCCGCCGAAGTACTCGGTCACGATCACACCGATCACGGCGAGGGTGGAGCCGAGCTTCAGCGCGTTGAACAGGAACGGCAGCGCGTTGGGCAGCCGCAGCATCAGGGCCACGTGCCGTGGCTTGGCCGCCAGCGACTCCATGAGCTCCAGGTGCAGGGGGGAGACCTGGAGCAACCCCCTGGTCGTGTTGACCAGGACGGGGAAGAACACCATCACGGCGGCGACGCCGGCCTTGGAGACCAGGCTCGTGACACCGAACCAGTTGTTGAAGATCGGCGCCAGGGCCACGATCGGGGCGCAGTTGACGATGACGGCGACCGTGAGCACGGGACCGGACATGCTCGGGAACCGGCTCAGCACCAGGGCCACCCCGACGCCCCCCACCACGCCCATGAGCAGGCCGAGCAGCACCGCCTCGACGGTGATCCGCGAGGCCGACATGATCGTGGTGAACTGCCCGGCGAATGCGGACAGGACCGCGCTCGGCGCCGGGACGATGAACGACGGCACGTCGAACACGACCACGGCGAGCTGCCACACGCCGAGGATCACGACGGCGGTGACGGCGACCGGGAGGTACCGGCCGAGGTGGGTCCGCAGTTTGGTCCCGGCCCCGGGCGACCGCAGCCGCGCGGCCTGGGTAACGCTCATCAGGCGGCCTGCTCAGCGAGCACGCCGTGCAGCGCCGTGCGGACCTCGGTCACCTTGGCGAAGAACGCCTCGGTGGTACGGGTCGCCGCGGTCCTCGGATACGGGAGGTCCACGTCGATGCTGTCGGCGATCCGGCCGGGGCGGGCCGTCATGACGACGATCCGCGAGGACAGGAAGACGGCCTCGGAGATGCTGTGCGTGACGAACACGACCGTGGTCCGCGTGTCCGCCCAGATGCGCAGCAGCTCGCCCTGCAGCCGCTCCCGGTTCATCTCGTCCAGCGCGCCCAGCGGCTCGTCCATGAACAGGATCTCGGGATCGGCGGACAGCGCGCGGGCGATCGCCACCCGCTGCTGCATACCGCCGGACAGCTGCCACGGGAAGTGCTTGGCGAACTCGGCCAGCCGGACGAGCTCCAGCATCTCGTGGGCCTTGGCCCGCCGCGTCTGCTTGTCGGCGCCGGCGACCTGCAGCGGCAGCTCCACGTTGCGCTGCACGCTGCGCCAGTCGAACAGGCCGGCCTGCTGGAAGACCATCCCGTAGTCGCGGTCGCTGCGCGCCGCGCGGGGCGTCTTGCCGTTGAGCGACACCTCGCCGCTGGACGGCTCGGTCAGGTTGGCCAGCACGCGCAGCAGCGTGCTCTTGCCGCAGCCGCTCGGGCCCAGCAGCGATACGAACTCGCCGCGGGCGATCGACAGGTCGATGTCCTGAAGCGCGGCCACCGAGCGCTTGCCGCTGTTGAACTCCTTGTTGACTCCGCGCACAGAGATGATGGCGGGCTCAGACATCAGCGCCTCCAGGCATGTCTTGAACAGGCAGGTGTGGAAGGGGACGGGCTCACCGCGCGTGGCGGTGCCGGAGCGCGAATCGCTCGACCAGTCCCAGCAGCTGCACGAACACGATGCCGGCGACCGCGGAAACCAGGACGGCCGCGTACAGCTTTTCCGGCCCGTTCGAGTAGTAGTAAGCAAAGGTGAGGATCGACCGCCCGATGCCGCGGCCGGTGCCGGCGGACAGCTCGCCGACGATGGCGCCCACGACGCTCGCCGTGGCGGCCAGCCGGAGGCCGGCGAACATGAACGGCAGCGCCGCCGGAATCCGCAGCCACCACAGCACCTGCCGGCGCTTGGCACCGACGCTGTGCATGAGCTCCAGGTGCACCTTCTGCGGTGACTTCAACCCGCGAAGCGTGTTGATCGTGACCGGGAAGAACGCGAGGTAGGCGGCGATGCCGGTGACCGCGATCCACGGTGGGGCACCGGCCTTGCCGCCCCAGATCACGATCATCGGCGCGATGGCCACCAGCGGTACCGTCTGCGACGCCACCAGCCAGGGCATCAGGCCCTTGCTGAGCGGGACCACGTTCAGGAACACGATCGCCAGCAGCAGGCCGAGCACGGATCCGGCGACGAGCCCGTAGAGGGCCTCGCGCAGCGTCACGGTGGTCTCGCCGATCAGGTACGCGGCCAGCGACATCGGGTCGCCCCGCCGGGCGGGCTCGACCAGCGAGTGCAGGATCGTCGAGAGGTGGGGCATCGACAGATCGTCGGTGGCCACCGGAAGGCGGATCGATGTCCCGGGCACGACATCGCCGATCGCCTGGCCCAGCGCCTTGTACCCCTCCCAGAGCCCGGCCAGCACCGCGACGACACCGATCGCGCCGACGGTGTTGATGGCATGTTTCTTCACGTCAGGTCCGCGTAGGGATCGGCCCTGCGTCACCCGTTCCGTGCGCTTGGCGCGACCCGTCTCGGCCGGTGCCGGAGGCGGAACGATCTTTGTCGCGGTCATGTGCAGGCACTCTCCGAAACCTCTCGGGAGCCGTCGTACGGCGGTGGGTTTCACTCAGTGAACCGTTGGATCGGATCACTCAGTGAACTGGTGGTTCACGATAGAGCCGTGACGCAGGCCACGTCAATGCATCTGAGAAGCCGGATTCCGCGCGCTCCAGCGCCCCACTCAAACGCGGATGACCAGCGGATTTCCGGCTGTTTCCGGCGTGTATCGGGTCAGCCGTTCGGTCAGCCCGGCCTCGGCCGAGGGTGCCCGACCGGGCGACCGCTCGGCCGCCGCCGCCCCGGAACCGGCATGACGGCGGTCGGCGAGCACCACGAGCGCGGCGACCACCTGATCGCGTTCAGCGCTCGTGCAAACCCGGTCGCAAGCGCGGCATCGCCTCGGCCCGGTCGCCGGGGCCGGACAGGTCGATGCCGGACACCTCGGCGATCCGCCCGAGGCGGTAGCGGTCAGAGCTGCGTGCCGGGAGAGCGGCGCACTCGCCGCCGCGTCATTGCCGTGCGCAGCACGCGCAGGCCGCTGCGGGCCGCGCCCAGCAGCGCCAGCGTGGCGGGCACGACCGCGATGACCAGCGCCGCCAGGCCCGCCCAGGCCGCCGCAGTGCCCAGCCCGCCGGCGCGGATCGGGGCCACGCAGAGCCTGATGAGGTACAGGATGCCGGGCACGGCGAAGGCGGCGAGGTACCCGAGCGCCAGCGCGATCCCAGGCATGTACAGCCACAGGTAGCGCCGCGCCCACGCGATCTCGCCCGCGCCGGTGCCGGCCAGGTGTTCCGCGATGAGCCGGTCGGCGGCGACGTACCGGCCGGGGTGCAACAACAGCGCGATGAGCACGGCCCGCGGCTTGGCCCCGCCGAGCGGCACCGCCTCACCGGCGACGACGACCTCCAAGGGCCCCAGGATCCGGAAGTCCACGCTCCTCCTCGGCTACGGTTCGACCGCAGCCGAGGATTGCACACGCATACACCGCGCCCGCCGGACAACGCACCCGCAGCCGGGGCGGCGGGGCCTGCGCTTACCATCCCAGCGATGCCGATCAAACACCTCAGGTTCCGGCTGATCATGCTGGCCGCGGCGGCCGTGTTCCTGGCCGTCGCGCTGGCGATCCGCGCGTTGAGCGCCGGCACGCTGAACAGCACCGGCCGCCTGGAGCAGTACTCCGGGACCGCCCTCTACGCGTCGATGACCTGGGCCGGGACGCTGATCCTGCGGCCCCGCCAGCATCCGCTGGTCGCCGGCGGCACGGCATTGGCGTGGTGCTGGGCGATGGAGTGCTTCCAGCTGACCGGGCTGCCCGCCGAACTGTCCACCCACAGCCTGCTGTCCCGGCTCGTGCTGGGCGTGCAGTTCGACCTGACCGACCTGCTCTGGTACCCGGTGGGCATCATCCCCCTTGTGGCCCTGCACCAGCTGGGGCGGCCTGTTTGGAACAGGTGGTTGTGACAAACGGATGGGCCCGGCCCGCGGCGGCGGCCTACTCGAAGTGGGCGGTCGTGACGACCCGGCGGGCCCGGCCTATTTGCCGTGGGTGGTCGTGACGACCGACGGGTCCGGCCCGCGGCACGTCACCGTCATGTCGATCGTGGTGTTGCCGTGGGCGAAGGCGGCCGTCGCGGCGTCGGCCGGGCCGGCGTTGACCCAGTCGGCCTTCCACGGGGACTTCGGCCTCGACGACAGGATCTCGGCGAGTCCGGCCGGGGCGCACCTGGCCTCGATGGCGCCGCCCGTCGAGATGAAGGTCTGCGCCGGGCCGGGCGATGCCGGCTCGGGAAGTGCCGATGCGGTCGTACCGCCCGCCCCGGACGGGCCGGCGTCGGTGACGGCCGGCGCGGGGCTCTCGCTCGCGGCGGACGCCTGCCGCCCCGCCTCCGCCGACGTGTGGCGGGCGGGCTGCGGGATCGCGATCCAGGCGGCGGCCACCACGATGGCGACCCCGGCGAGCACCCCGACGGCGGGGCGGAATCGGCGGCGCCGGGCGGCAGCCGCCGGCGCGGCGGGGCGGGCTCCGCGGCGCCGGGCGGCGGCCGTCGGCGCGGCGGGGCGGACGAGGACAGTGGAGGGGCCGCCGTCCCTGGCCGGCGGGGCCACCGCGTGGGCGAGGTCGTCGGTGACAGCGCGGATGCCGGCCGCCTCCGCAAGGGCCGTGGCGACCTCGGCCGCGGTGGGACGGGCGGTCGGGGCCTTGGACAGGCAGCGCTGGTACAGCTCGGCGACCTCGGGCGGGACGTCGGACAGGGTCGGCAGCGGCGCCGGCGGCCGGTGCAGGTGCGCGTCGAGCAGCTCGGTCGGGCCGGACGCGACCCACGGCAGGCGCCCGGCGAGCAGGCGGTACAGCAGCACGCCCAGGGAGTACACGTCGGAGGCCGGCGTGACCGCGTCGTCGGTGAGCCGCTCCGGCGCCAGGTAGTCGGGGGTGCCGAGGATCTCGTTGTCGAGCACGCCGCGGGCCGGGCCGGCGGCGGCCGCGATGCCGAAGTCGACGACCTTCGCGCCGGTCGGGGCGAGGATGATGTTGGCCGGCTTGACGTCGCGGTGGACCATGCCGTCGGCGTGGGCGGCGGCGAGCCCGGCGGCGACCTCGGCGCAGATCCGCAGCGCCGCGACCGGGGACAGCGGGGACCGGACCCGCTGCTCGAGCGTCGGGCCGGGCACCAGCTCCATGACGACGTACGGCGTGCGGTTGCCGTCCTGGACCGTCTCGCCGAAGTCGTAGACCTGGGCGACGTTCGGATGGGCCAGCGCGGCCGCGGCCCGGGCCTCGACGCGGATGCGCTGCCGGGCCCCGGCGTCGGCGCTGTGCGGGCCGGACAACAGCTTGACCGCGACCTTGCGGCCCAGCACCTCGTCGCGGCCGCGCCACACCGTCGACATGCCACCGACGCCCAGCACGTCCTCGAGGTGGTATCGCCCACCCAGCACCCACTCATGCACAGATACCCAGGTTCTCCATTCGCTCAGCGTTCTACACATCAAGATTCGGTCACGGTCGCGATCACGGCAGCACGGCCCGCGACCGTTCAATGACTATCCGTTCCCGAGCCGGGCGTTGCACCGACAGCCGCCTGGCGTTTGCCGGGGCGTCACGCCGGGTGTCGACGATCTACACCATCGTCAATTTTCGATTCCCTGGAGCGCAGATGCGCAACATTCTCCTCCTCGTGCTGGCCGCGCTGGTGGTGGTCCTGCCCGCCCGGGCCGCCCAGGCCGCGGCGGACGGGACGCTGACGGTGGCGGCCGGGTCCGTCACGGTCGGCGCCGACATCCGGTTCAGCTACACCACGCCCCGGCCCACCGCCAAGAACTGGGTCGGGCTGTACTCCGACCCCGGCAACGGCCCGGTGGGCGAGGCCTACGTCGGCCCGTCGACCAAGTGGGTGTACGCGACGGCGGCCAGCGGCTCGGGCACCCTGCCCACCGGCGGGCTCGCCCCGGGCGCCTACATCGTGTACTTCCTGTACAACGACGGCTACACCTGGCTCGCCCAGCCCGTCCGCGTGCAGCTCACCGCCGCACCCACCGGCGGCTTGACGCTCGCCTCGACGACCGTCGCGGCGGGCAACCCCATCCAGCTGAGCTACTCGACGGACAAGCCGAACGCCAAGAACTGGGTCGGGCTGTACCGCAACCCCGGCGACGGCCCCGTCAACCAGGTCTCCGTCGGGCCGTCGCTCAACTGGACGTACACCCCGAACTCCAGCGGCACCGCCTCGCTGCCCACCTCCGGGCTCGCCGCCGGCGACTACGTCGTCTACTACCTCTACAACGACGGGTACACCTGGCTCGCCCAGCCGGTCGCGCTGCGGCTCACGGGCACCGGCGCGGCGCACTTCCCGACCTCGGCGTTCACCCTGCGCAACGCGAAGGCCGGCGCGGCCTACTCGGCCACGGTCGGCGGCCTGGTCCAGGGGGACACCACCGGGCTGACCTTCGCCAAGACCTCCGGCCCGGCCTGGGCGAGCGTCTCCCCGACCGGCGCGGTGACCGGCACCCCGACCGCGGCGGGCACGGCCACGCTCGGCATCCGCGCCACCACGGCCGCGGGCACGGCCGACGCGACGGTCACCATCCGGGTGCAGTCCGGCGTGCTCGTGCCCCAGCTGCGCGCGCTGAGCTGGAACCTGTGGCACGGCGGCACCTCGGTCGCCAACGGTACCGAGAAGGAGCTGAAGTTCCTGCTGGAGCGCGACGTCGACGTCGTGGGCATCCAGGAGAACAACGGCACCGCGGCGCAGACCCTGGCCGCGGCGCTGGGCTGGTCGTACTACCAGAACGCCGACACCGCGATCCTGAGCCGCTACCCGATCACCGCGACCACCCCGACCGTGGCCGGCTCGGCCGTGGCCGCGAGGATCGACCTGGGCGCCCGCTCGCTGCGGCTGTGGAGCGCGCACCTGGGCTACACGCCCTACGGCCCGTACGACGCCTGCTTCGGCCGCATGACGGTCCAGCAGCTGCTCAACCGGGAGGCCTCGGCGGGCCGCACCGGCCAGATCAACGACATCGTCTCGGCGATGTCGTCGGACCTGTCCGCCGCGGGCACCACCCCGGTCCTGCTCACCGGCGACTTCAACGCCCCGTCCCACCTGGACCGGACGGCCGCGAACACCCGCTGCGGCTACGGCGCCGTCCCGTGGCCCAGCTCGACGGCCCCGGCCGGCGCCGGCCTGACCGACTCCTACCGCCAGGCCCACCCCGACCCGGTCACGAGCCCGGGCAACACGTGGTCCCCGGTCGACAAGACCTTCGCCGGCGGCTACGGCTACGACTCGCACACCGGCGAGCCCGAGCCCCAGGACCGCATCGACTTCGTCCACTACAAGGGCCCGCTGGCCGTCCTGTCCTCCGACGCCCTGTCGACCGACCCCGGCACCTGGCCGTCCGACCACGCCGCCGTGCTGACCGTCTTCCAGGTCAACTGAGGTCCGAACCGAGCGGGAGGGGGCGCGCCGAGAGCGGCTTGACATCGACGGCAGTCGTGGCGAATGCTTCCGAGAGAGCGCTCTCTCGAAGTGATCACCACCCGCCGCCGATCGATCACACTCTCAGAGCCGAGGTACGACCACCATGACGGTAGAACCTCTACCGGCGCCGAAACGCGCCCGGAAACTCCGCAGACCCCTCCTCCTCGCGGCCGCCGCGGTCCTGCTCGTGGCGTGGACCGCGCTGGTCGTGCTGCCCGCCAGCGCCGCGACCACGCTGCTGTCGCAGGGGCGGCCCGCCACCGCCTCCTCGACCGAGAACGCCACCTTCCCCGCCTCCGCCGCCGTCGACGGCGACGCCGGCACCCGATGGTCCAGCGCCTTCGGCGACCCGCAGTGGCTGCAGGTAGACCTCGGGGCCAGCGCCTCGATCAGCCAGGTCGTCCTGCAGTGGGAGACCGCGGCCGGCAAGGCATTCCAGATCCAGACGTCGGCCGACGGCGCGTCCTGGACCAGCATCTACTCCACCACCACCGGGGCGGGCGGCACGCAGACGCTCAACGTGACCGGCACCGGGCGCTACGTGCGGATGTACGGCACGGCCCGCACCACGGCCTACGGCTACTCGCTGTGGGAGTTCCAGGTGTACGGCACGACGGCCGGCCCCACGACCAGCCCGACGGCGCCGAGCACCTCGCCCACCCCGACCGGCGGCTGCGGCACCACGAACGCGGCCCTCTACGGCACGGCGACCGCCTCGTCGTCGGAGAACGACGGCAGCGGCCCCGGCGCCGCGATCGACGACAACACCGGCACCCGCTGGTCCAGCCTGTTCGGCGACCCCCAGTGGCTGCAGGTCGACCTCGGCGCCAGCCTGCCGGTGTGCCAGGTGAAGCTGCAGTGGGAGGCGGCCTACGCGACCGCGTTCCAGATCCAGCTCTCCACCAACGCCAGCAGCTGGACCACCGTGTACTCCACGACGACCGGCACCGGCGGCACGCAGACCATCCCGGTCAGCGGCTCGGCGCGGTACGTGCGGATGTACGGCACGGCCCGGGCCACCGGCTACGGCTACTCGCTGTGGGAGTTCGGGGTCTACACCGTCGGCGGCGTGGTCGCCACGCCGACGCCCACCCCGACTTCTCCGGCGCCCGGCAACTGCCCGTGGGTGAACTCCTCGGCGTCGACCGCGTCCAAGGTCACCCAGCTGCTGGGGCAGATGACCCTGCAGCAGAAGACCATGCTGCTGCACGGGACCAACCCCACGAAGACGTACATCGGGGAGGTCGTCGGCATCCCGTCGCTGTGCATCCCGACGATCAACTTCCAGGACGGGCCCAGCGGCGTCGGCGACGGGCTCGGCGGGGTCACCCAGATGCCCGACGGCGTGACCACGGCGGCCACGTTCGACACCGCCTACGCGAAGCTCTACGGGCAGACCATCGGCGCCGAGTTCGCCGGCAAGGGCGTGCACGTGGCCCTCGGCCCGACGATCAACATGGTCCGCGACCCGCGCTGGGGCCGCTCGTTCGAGACCTACGGCGAGGACCCCTACCTGTCCGGGCAGATGGCCGCCGCCGACGTGCAGGGCATCCAGAGCCAGGGCGTGATGGCCCAGGTCAAGCACGCCGCGGCGTACAACATCGAGCAGCCCGCCGGCACGATCATCGTGGACCAGCGCACCCTGCAGGAGATCTACCTGCCGGCCTTCCAGACGGCGATCACGCAGGGCAACGCGGCGTCGGTGATGTGCGGGTACAGCAACGTCAACAACGTCCCGGCGTGCCAGAACCCGCAGCTGCTCAACATCCCGCTCTACCAGCAGGCCGGGTTCACCGGGTTCGTCGGCTCGGACTGGGGCGGCGCCCACTCGACGGTCGAGTCGGCCAACGCCGGCATGACGATGGAGATGCCCGGCGGGTACTTCTACGCCGACTTCCTCACCCAGGCGGTGCAGAACGGCCAGGTCAGCCAGGCCACCCTGGACACGATGGTGACCCGGGTGCTGACCAAGATGTTCGACTTCGGCATGTTCAACAAGGCCCCCAGCGGCTCGGCCACGGCGAACGTCACCACCTACGCGCACCAGCAGGTGGCGGTCCAGGGCGCCACGGAGGGCACGGTCCTGCTCAAGAACAACGGCGTGCTGCCGCTGAGCGCCACCAGCGGCACGTCGATCGCGGTGATCGGGGTCGACGCCGGCGCCGGCACCCAGACCATCGGCGGCGGCAGCGGCACGGTCACCAGCTCGGGGACGACCTGGCCGATCACCGGCATCCAGAACCGGGTGGCAGGCACCGGCGCCACCGTCACCTACAACGAGGGCACCGACCAGGCCGCGGCGGCCACCCTGGCCCGCAACTCCACCGTCGCGGTCGTCTTCGCCAGCGACAACTACGGCCACGAGGAGGCCGACAACACCAGCCTCAACCTGCCGAACAACCAGGACGCGCTGATCTCGGCGGTGGCCGCGGCCAACCCGCGCACGGTCGTGGTGCTCAACAACAACGCGGCCATCCTCATGCCGTGGCTGAACAGCGTGGCCGGCGTGTTCGAGGGCTTCTACGACGGCCAGGGCTGGGGCAAGGCGATCGCCGCGCTGCTCTTCGGCGACGCCAACCCGTCCGGGCACCTGCCGATCAGCTTCCCGGCGTCGCTGTCGAACTCGCCGACCAGCACGGCCGCGCAGTGGCCCGGGGTCAACGGGCAGGTGCAGTACTCGGAGGGCATGAACATCGGCTACCGCTGGTACGACGCCAAGAACGTCGCGCCGCTGTTCCCGTTCGGCTTCGGCCTGTCGTACACCACGTTCGGGTTCAGCAACCTGCAGGTGGGCGCCATCTCCGGCAACTCGGCCACGGTCACCGCGACCGTGACGAACACCGGCAGCAGGGCGGGCACCGAGGTGGCCCAGCTCTACGTCGGGCACCCCGCGGCCAACGGCGAGCCGCCACACCAGCTGCAGGGCTTCCAGCGGGTGACGCTCAACCCCGGCGCCTCGGCGACGGTCACGTTCACGCTGCCGATGCGCGCGTTCGCACACTGGGACACCGCGTCCAACAGCTGGATCGCGTCGGCCGGGACGTACCAGATCCTCGTCGGCGACTCCTCGCGCAACCTTCCGCTCACGGGCACGCAGACGGTTCCCACGACGGTGACCGTCCCGCTGCGCTAACCGACCGAAACGCGCAACAGCTGGTAGCGGTGGTCGGACTGGCCACCGCTACCGCCGAAGCGGTACTCGTGGACCCGCACGTCCGCGCTGGTGAACGCCCAGTCGAGGCGCCACCAGCGCGGGAATTGCGCAGCGTCCAGCCCGTTGGACGGCTAGGGTGTGGCCGTGCTCGCCGACCTCCTGGACCGCTACCGCCCCGCCGACGCCGCCGAGGAGGCCGACGTCGACCGGGTGCGCAGGCTGCTCGCCGACGCCCCCGACCCGTGGACGCGGGCGATTCCGTTGCACGTGACCGCGTCGGCGCTCATCGTGCACCCGCCGACGCGGCGGGTCCTGATGCGCTGGCACGCGCGGCAGGAGGCGTGGCTGCAGGTGGGCGGGCACGGCGACCCGGGCGAGACCGATCCCGTGGCGGTCGCCCTGCGCGAGGGCGTCGAGGAGACCGGGCTGCGCGACCTCGGGGCGTGGCCCGACGCCGCCATCGTGCACGTGGTCGTCGTGCCGGTGAACGCCAAGGGCGACGAGCCGGCGCACGAGCACGCCGACGTACGTTTCCTGCTCGCCACGGACCGGCCCGGCGAGGCCCGGCCGGAGAAGCCCGACGCGCCGCTGCGCTGGCTCACCGTGCCCGACGCCCTGGCGGCCACGAGCGAGCCCAACCTGCGCGAGACCATCACCCGCGCCGCGCGCCTGCTCGAGGCGTAGGCCGGTGCCGCTCAGGCCACGGGGAAGTCGAAATAGGTGTCCGGGAAGGGCTCGTGGGCCAGGGTGTAGTGCCACCACTCCTTCGGATAGTTGGTGAACCCGCCCCCGGCCATCAGCCCGGTGAGCAGGTCGCGGTTGGCCCGCTGCCGTTCGTCGAGCCCGCCCGTGGCCGTGTGGGCGAGCGGGTCGAAGCAGTCGAAGCCGGTGCCCATGTCGAGCGTGTCGTCCGGGAAGCGCTGCCCGGCCGGCTCGGTGCACGACACCAGCGGCTCGCCCGGCCGGTAGGCCCGCTGGGCGGCCGCCGGGAGCGCCACCACGGTGAGATCGAGCGTGCTGCCGCGGCTGTGCGCGGTGGGGCCGCCGATGTAGCCGTCGGCGAACAGCTGCGACTTGTCGACCTGCGGGTAGAACTCGGCCTTCATGGTCTGGTCGGGGTTGTCCGCCCAGCGCACGAAGTCGTCGACCGCCCGCTGGGGGCGGTAGCAGTCGTACACCTTCAGGCTGTACCCCCGGGCCCGGGCGCTCTGTTGCACGCGGTGCAGCGCCTCGGCCGCCGTCCGGGTGAGCAGGCAGCGCGGCCGCTCGTAGCCGTTCACGACGCGGCCGACGAAGTTGTGCGGCGTGGCGTAGCGGACGTCCTCCAGGATGCTGGGATCCACATCGGACAGCGCCACGAACCCGTCGGGCAGCTTCACCGAGGGAGCGGGCGAGGCCGGCGGGGAGGGCGAGGGCGAGACCGGGGACGAAGCCGACGGCGAAACCGAGGGCGACGGGCTCACGGGGACCCGGGGGGCTCCGCACGCGGCGAGCAGCGCACAGGCCAGCGTGGCGATCAGCAGGCGCACGAGGCGAATTATTCGAATTGTGCGGTGGTCGATGGGTGCCCGGCCCCGGCGACGGCCACCTGGCCGTTGGCAGCGGTTTGCGGCGGTACGTCATGATCGAAGCGTGCTGCGCTTCGTGCTCAACGTGCTCTGGCTGATCTTCGGCGGCGGCTTGGTGCTGTTCCTGGGCTACGCCCTGGCCGCGGTCATCTGCTTCGTGCTGATCGTGACCATCCCGTTCGCGATCGCCTCCTGGCGGCTCGCCGTGTACTCCCTGTGGCCCTTCGGCCGGACCGTGCGCGCCAAGCCGGGCGGCGCCGGCGTGGTCACCGGCCTGGCCAACATCCTGTGGGTGGTGCTCGCCGGCTGGTGGCTCGCCCTGACCCACATCACCGCCGGCATCGGCCTGTGCCTGAGCGTGATCGGCATCCCCTTCGGCATCGCGCACTTCAAGCTCGTCCCCGCCGCGTTCTGGCCCCTGGGCCGCGAGATCGTCGACCTGGACTGACCCGGACGGCGTCCTGCGCCCCGGCTCATCCGGGGCGCAGGACGCCGCTGCGGTACCCCCGCGGGATGGTCGAAACCGAGGACCGTCTCCGTCGGAAGGACGCAGACCCATGGCCAGGGCAGTAGGCATCGACCTCGGGACGACCAACTCGGTGATCGCCGCCTTCGAGGGCGGCCACAGCACGGTGATCCCCAACGCCGAGGGCAGTCGCACCACGCCGTCCGTCGTCGCGTACACGCCGGGCGGCGAGCGGCTCGTCGGGCACCTCGCCCGGCGCCAGGCGGCGCTCAACCCTGAGGGCACCATCACCTCCGCCAAGCGCTTCGTCGGGCGCCGCTACGACGAGGTGGCCGAGGAGTCCGAGACCGTCACCTACACGGTGGTCCCCGGGCCCGAGGGTGCGGTCCGCTTCGACGTGCGCGGCAAGCAGATCTCGCCGGAGGAGGTTTCCGCGCTCGTACTGCGCAAGCTCGCCGACGACGCCGCGAAGTACCTCGGCGAGAAGGTCACCGAGGCGGTGATCACGGTCCCGGCGTACTTCAACGACGCCCAGCGCCAGGCCACCAAGGACGCCGGGCGCATCGCCGGGCTCGAGGTGCTGCGCATCATCAACGAGCCGACCGCGGCGGCGCTCGCCTACGGCCTGGACAAGGCCGGCCACGAGACGGTGCTGGTCTTCGACCTCGGCGGCGGCACCTTCGACGTGAGCATCCTCGACGTCGGCGACGGCGTGGTCGAGGTCCGCGCGACCGCCGGCGACACCCACCTCGGCGGCGACAACTTCGACCACCGCCTGGTCGACCACCTCGCCGAGGAGTTCAGGCGGGAGAACGGCATCGACCTGCGCAAGGACCCGCAGGCGCTGCAGCGGCTCACCGAGGCGGCCGAGCGGGCCAAGATCGAGCTGTCGACGGTGCCGCAGACGCAGGTCAACCTGCCGTTCATCACCGCCGACGCCAACGGCCCCAAGCACCTCACCACGACCGTCTCGCGGGCCACGTTCGAGGAGCTCACGCACGACCTCCTGGAGCGCACGATGGGCCCGGTGCGCCAGGCGATGACCGACGCCAAGGTGGCCGAGGGCGACCTGGACGAGGTCATCCTGGTCGGCGGGGCGACCCGCATGCCGGCCGTGCAGGCGCTGGTGCGCCGGCTCACCGGCGGCAAGGACCCGAACATGAGCGTCAACCCGGACGAGGTCGTCGCGCTCGGCGCCGCGATCCAGGCCGGCGTGCTCAAGGGCGACGTGCGCGACGTCGTGCTGCTCGACGTCACCCCGCTCTCGCTGGGCGTGGAGACCCTCGGCGGGCTCATGACCCGCATCATCGACCGCAACACCACCATCCCGACCCGGCGCACCGAGACGTTCACGACCGCCGAGGACAACCAGCCGGCGGTGGAGGTGGTGGTCCTGCAGGGCGAGCGCGAACGCGCCGCCGACAACCGGACCCTCGGCCGGCTGCGGCTGGAGAACATCCGGCCGGCCCCGCGCGGCGGCCCGCAGATCGAGGTCACCTACGACATCGACGCCAACGGCATCCTCAACGTCTCGGCCCGGGACAAGGACACCGGCCGCGAGCAGCAGATCACCATCACCGAGAGCGGCACGCTGGACAAGGACGAGGTCGAGCGGATGGTCCGCGAGGCCGAGCAGCACCGGGCCGAGGACGAGCACACCCGCCGGGCGGTCGAGGCCCGCAACGAGCTCGACAGCGCGGCCTACCAGGCGCAGCGGCTGCTGGAGGAGGGCGGCACCCAGGTGCCCGAGCACGAGCGGGCCCGGGCCGAGATGCTCATCCAGCAGGGCCGGGAGGCGGCCAAGGACCCCGACGCCGACCAGGCGCGGCTGCAGTCCCTGACCGCGGACCTGCGCCAGGTCGCCTACGGGCTCGCGCAGAGCCAGGCGCAACAGCCGCAGGGACAGGCACAGCAAACGCAGCGGCCGTCCTCGAATGTGGACGAGGACGTCGTCGACGCCGACTTCACGGGCGGGTGAGCGCGATGGCGGCCGGGGAGACCGCGGAGGTCGACTGGGAAGAGCGCTGGAAGCGGGCCGCCGCGGAGGCCGACAACGCCCGCAAGCGGTGCGAGCGGCTGGTGGCCGAGCGCACCGCGGCGGAGCGGGCGCTGGTCGCGGGGGCCTGGCTGCCGGTCCTCGACCACTTGGACCTGGCGCTACACCACGCCAGCGCGGACCCCGCGGCGATCGTGCAGGGCGTGGCGCAGGTGCGCGACGAGGCCCGGGCGGTGCTGACCCGGCTGGGCTTCCAGCCCGTCGGCGCCGAGGGCGAGCCCTTCGACCCGGCCCGGCACGAGGCCGCCGAGGCCGTCGAGGCCGCGGAAGTCCCGCCCGGCTCGGTGGTCCGGGTGGTGCGGCCCGGCTACGGCGGCCCGGCCGGCCTGCTGCGCCCGGCGGTCGTCGCCGTCGCGCGGCCCCCGGCGGAGAAGGACGCCGACAATGGCGGATGACTACTACCGGATCCTCGGGGTGCCGCGGACCGCGACGGCGGATGAGATCCAGCGGGCGTACCGCACGCTGGCCCGCCGCAGCCACCCCGACGTCAACAAGGAGCCGGGCGCCGAGGAGCGGTTCAAGCAGATCACGGAGGCCTACCACGTGCTCTCCGACCCGGGGAGCCGCGCGAAGTACGACCGGTTCGGCGCCCAGTGGCGCCAGGTCCCCGAGGACTTCGAGACGCGCCGGCACGCCGGGGCGTCCGCCGGCCCGCGCCGCAGCTCCAGCTTCGTCGACATCGACCTCGAGGACCTGCTCGGCAGCGTCTTCGGCGGCGGGCGCGGCGGCCCGGTGCCCGGCGCCGACGCGGAGGCCGAGATCACCATCGGCGTCGAGGAGTCCTACACGGGCGGGCAACGCACGATCACGCTGCCCGGCGGGGACCGCTACGAGGTGACGATCCCCCGCGGCGTCACCGAGGGCCAGCGGATCCGCGTCGCCGGGCAGGGCTCCACCGGGCTGGGCGGCGGCGCGCGGGGCGACCTCTACCTGGTGGTGCACTTCCGGCCCGACCGGCGGTTCACGGTCTCCGGCCGGGACGTCACCGCCCGGCTGCCGGTCGCGCCGTGGGAGGCGGCCCTGGGCGCCAAGGTGCCGCTGGCCACGCCCGGCGGCCAGGTGCGGGTCGACGTGCCCGCGGGCTCGTCGTCGGGGCGGCGCCTGCGGCTGCGCGGCCAGGGGCTGCCGGACCCGCGCGGCGCTCCCGGCGACCTCTACGCCGAGGTCCGGATCCTCGTCCCGCCGCACCCGAGCGCCGACGAGCGGCGGCTGCTCGAGGAGCTGGCGCGGGTCTCGTCGTTCGACCCCCGCAGCAGCGACCCCCGGAGTAGCAGATGAGTGTTGCCCTCGTGCACCGCCCGTCCATGACGTTGGAGGCGTTCGCCACCGCCGGCGGCGTCCACCCCCTGTTCGTCACCCGGCTGGTCCAGCTCGGCCTGCTCGAGCCGGTCGCCGGCGTCTTCCCGCACTCGCAGCTGGCCCGGCTGGCCCGGATCCGGCGCCTGCACGCAACGCTCCCCCTGAACTACGCCGCCGTGGGCGTGGTCCTGGATCTGCTCGCCCGCATCGACGACCTCGAGGAACAGCTCAGGAGGCGGCCGTGGACCTGAACCGGCTCACCGAGAAGTCCCGCCAGGCGCTCATCGAGGCCCAGCGCATCGCCACCCGCGCCGGGCACCCGGAGGTGGACGGCGAGCACCTGCTGCTGGCCCTCATCGACCAGCCCGAGGGCATCGCCTCCCGGCTGCTGGCCGGCTGCGACATCGACGTCGGCGCGCTGCGCGACCAGGTGCAGGCCGACCTCGACCGCCGGCCCAGCGTCTCCGGCCCGGGCGTGCCGGCCGGCCAGGTGGCCGTGACGCATCGGCTGGCCCTGGTCCTCGACGCGGCCGAGCGGGAGGCGGCGCGGCTGCGGGACGAGTACGTCTCCGTCGAGCACCTCCTCCTCGCGCTGGTCGACGAGGGCTCCGCCACCGCGGCCGGTCGCCGCCTGCAGTCCGCCGGCCTCGGCCGGGAGCGCCTGCTGGGCGAGCTGACCAAGGTGCGCGGCTCCCAGCGGGTCACCTCCGACAACCCGGAGGCGGCCTACGAGGCTCTGGCCAAGTACGGCCGCGACCTCGTCGCCGACGCCCGCGCGGGCCGCCTCGAGCCGGTCATCGGGCGCGACGAGGAGATCCGCCGGGTCGTGCAGATCGTGTCGCGCAAGACGAAGAACAACCCGGTGCTGATCGGCGACCCGGGCGTCGGCAAGACCGCCATCGTCGAGGGGCTGGCCCAGCGCATCGTCGACGAGGACGTACCGGAGGGCCTGCGCGACAAGACCATCTTCGCCCTCGACATGGGCGCGCTGGTCGCCGGGGCCAAGTACCGCGGCGAGTTCGAGGAGCGGCTCAAGGCCGTGCTGGCCGAGGTGAGCGGCGCCGAGGGCCGGATCCTGCTCTTCGTCGACGAGCTGCACACCGTCATCGGGGCCGGCGCCGCCGAGGGCGCCATGGACGCCGGCAACCTGCTCAAGCCGATGCTGGCCCGCGGCGAGCTGCGCATGATCGGGGCGACGACGCTCACGGAGTACCGTCAGCACATCGAGAAGGACGCGGCCTTCGAGCGCCGGGTCCAGCCGATCCTGGTTTCCGAGCCGAGCCCCGAGGACGCCGTCACCATCCTGCGCGGCCTGCGTGAGCGGCTGGAGGTCTTCCACGGCGTGCGGATCCTCGACGCCGCCCTGGTCGCCGCGGTGCGCCTCTCCCACCGGTACATCGTCGACCGCTTCCTGCCCGACAAGGCCATCGACCTGGTCGACGAGGCGTGCGCGATGCTGCGCACCGAGATCGACTCCCAGCCGGCCGAGCTCGACGAGGCGGCCCGGCGCCTGATGCGCCTGGAGATGGAGGACGCGGCCCTGGCCAAGGAGACCGACCCGGCCAGCGTCGCCCGCCTGGACCAGATCCGCCGCGCGATCGCCGACCTGCGCGGCGAGGTCGACGCCATGCGGGCCCAGTGGAACGCCGAGCGCCAGGCCATCCGCAAGGTCCAGGAGCTGCGCGAGGAGATCGAGCGCCTGCGCCGCGAGGCCGACCTGGCCGAGCGCCGCTACGACCTGGACCGCGCCGCCCAGCTGCGCCTGGGGCGCCTGCCGGAGCTGGAGCGCCGCCTGCACGGCGAGGAGGAGCGCCTGGCCGACAAGCAGTCCGGCCACCGCCTCCTGCGCGAGGTGGTCACCCCGGACGAGATCGCCGGCATCGTCGCCCGCTGGACCGGCATCCCCACCACCCGCCTCATGGAGGCCGAGCGCGACAAGCTCCTGCGCCTGCCGGAGCTGCTGCACGAGCGCGTGATCGGCCAGGACGAGGCCGTCCAGCTGGTCGCCGACGCGGTCATCCGGGCCCGCTCGGGCATCCGCGACCCGGACCGCCCGATCGGCTCGTTCCTGTTCCTGGGCCCGACCGGGGTGGGCAAGACCGAGCTGGCCAAGGCCCTGGCCGCCGCGCTGTTCGACACCGAGGACAACCTGGTCCGCCTCGACATGAGCGAGTACCAGGAGCGCCACACCGTCTCCCGCCTGGTCGGCGCCCCGCCCGGCTACGTCGGGTACGAGGAGGGCGGCCAGCTGACCGAGGCGGTGCGCCGCAAGCCCTACTCGGTGATCCTCCTCGACGAGATCGAGAAGGCGCACCCGGACGTCTTCAACACCCTGCTGCAGCTGCTCGACGACGGCCGCCTGACCGACGCCCAGGGCCGCACCGTGGACTTCCGCAACACGGTCGTCATCATGACGAGCAACCTGGGCTCGCAGTACCTCCTGGAGGGCGTCACCCGCGACGGCGAGCTCACCGAGGAGGCCCGAGCGGCCGTCACCGCGGCCCTGCGCGGCCGGTTCCGCCCGGAGTTCCTGAACCGGATCGACGAGACGATCCTCTTCCGCCCGCTGACCATGCCCGAGATCGAGCAGATCGTCGACCTCATGCTGGACGACCTGCGCGCCCGCCTGGCCGAGCAGCGCATCACGATGCGCGTGACCGAGCCGGCCCGCCACCACATCGCCGAGGCCGGCTTCGACCCGGTGTACGGCGCCCGCCCGCTACACCGCTACCTGCAGCGCGAACTGGAGACCCGCATCGCCAAGGCGCTGCTCGCCACCGGCACCACCGAGGACGCCGAGATCACCGTCGACCTGTCCCCCACCGGCCTGGACGTGACCTTCGTCCCCGCCCCGGCCCCTCAGCACGCGATGTAGACCGCCCGGGCCCGGTTGCGGGCCGCCCCCACGTCGGAGACCGCCGGATTCCCGGCGTCCACGGTGAACAGCGGCACGGCTCCCTCCTCCAGGAAGCTGGCGGCCCCCGACCCGCGGGTGAACTGCACGGACTCGATCCGGTCCGCCCATCCCCAGGCCTCGAGGTCCTGGTATCCGCAGTCGCTCACCTTGCCCCGTGGATATCCGAAGCCGGGCCGTTCGTAGAAGCACACCCAGCCCGTCGGGCAGTCGCTGGCCAGCAGGCTCGGACCGGCCCCGGCGACCGTCACGACCACCGCGCCGTCGTTGTAGCTGATCTCCGCCAGGCCGGTCTGCCGGCCGCCCGGGTGCGCCGCGAGGTACTGGTCGACCTTGCGCTGCACCGCCGAGACCTGAGGGACGCCGTCGTCGCCCGCGCCGGGGCGAGGGCTCAGCCCGAACAGGATCGCGGTCACCGCCGCGAAGCACGCGACCGCCACGACGCCCGGCCGCCGGGCCCGCCGGGCCCGGCGCAACGCGCGCCGCCGCACGACGTCGGCGAGCCCGGCGTCCGCGTCGACCGCGGCCGCGAATCGCTCCTCCGCCCGCCTGATCTCCTGCTCGTAGCTCACGCCCCGCCTCCTTCCCTGGTGACCGGCCCGATGGCCGCACGGGGTATCCGGCGCCGGAGGGCCTGCTTGTGGCTGCGGACCGTCGAGGCATCGATGCCGAGGACGCGCGCGACCTCGGCGGTCTCCATGCCGTCCGCGCTCAGCAGGAGCACCGCACGCTGCTGCCGGCTCAGATGCCGCAATGGCTCGGCGAGGTCCCGCATCAGCTCCACGTGGTCGAACGAGTCGGCCCACGGGATGCAGGGCCGGGCGCGCAGCCGCACGAGCGCCCTCAACTGCGCCGCGAAGCGCCGCCGCGCACTGAGCGCGAGGTTCCTGGCGATCCCGCAGGCATAGCCGACGTTCGCGTCGAGGCCGGCGGCGCGGCGCTCGGGCCATCGCTCCAGCAGCACCGTCATCGCCTCCTGGACCAGATCCCAGGCCTCCTCCTCGTTGCCGGTGATGAACCGGGCATGGACGAAGACCCGCGGCATCGCCGATCGGTAGAACCGTTCGTAGCCCTCGTCGACGCTCACCGCCCCGGCCGGCGGGTGTCACCGTGGCGACCGCGATCGTCATGGGCCATGACGAGGACCGCGGTGCCCCTGGGTGCGCAGCACCACCACGCCTCGGCCGGCCGCAGGGACAGCGCCACCCGCTCGGCGGCCCGGACCGACGCCACGTGCCGGAGCGTCGCGAAGAGCTCGCGCGTCCCGATCACGAGCAGCCCCGCGACGAGGGCCCACACCTCAACCATCCGATCCCGTCCTCCCTGCCGGCGCTCCGCCGAGCGCGTCTGCCACTCCTCGCACGAGCGCAGGGATTGCGTCCAGGCCGTTGCATAACAACTCGGCCACCGCAGCCGGCAGGGTTGCCGTGGCGGACCGGTCACTCAACCTTCGAAGCGGTCGGACAAGGCGTACCGCAGCAGGACCACGTCGTCCATCTGGCGGACCTCGACCACGGTGGCCCGGTGGCCGGAGTCCCACGGGAAGTGCCCGTCGCCGACGAAGCGCGGCGCCCGCCCGTCGCCGACGAAGAACGGGGCGATGACCAGCTGGAGCTCGTCGACCAGCCCGGCGGCGAGGAACGTCGTATGGATCGTGCTGCCGCCCTCGACCAGCAGCCGACGCACGCCCCGGGCCGCGAGGTCGTGCAGGGCCAGCGCGAGGTCGACCGGCTCGCCGCCGTCGACCACCTCGGCCCGCCCGCCGAGGCGCTCGCGGTTGCGGCAGGCGGTGCCGGTCGCGCAGTACACGATCTTGTCGGTGTCGCCGTCGGTGAAGAATCGGGCGTCCGGGTCGATGTCGCCGTGTCCGACGATCGCCACCTTGGCCGGGAGCGGCGGCAGCCCGCGCTCGGCCCGCCGCTCCCGCCGCTCGGGGGCGCGCACCATCAGCCGCGGGTTGTCCCGGCGGATGGTGTTGGCGCCGACCAGGATGGCGTCGCAGCCGGCCCGCATCGCGTCGACACGGTCGAGATCCTCGCTGTTGGAGAGCATCAGCCGCTGGTCGGTGGCGTCATCGAGGTAGCCGTCGAGCGACATCGCGCAGCTCAGCAGCACGTACGGGCGCTCGCCCAGCGCGGTCCCCGAGTGTTCGCGCAGCGCGAGGGCCTCACCGCGCGGCGGCACGGCTCGCCTTTGCCGCGAGGTAACCCGCGTTGGCCGGGCTGAGGAACACGCCGGTCGGCACCACGCCGGCCACGGTGACGCCGAGCCGGTGCAGCTGGTCGGCCTTGTCCGGGTTGTTGGTCAGCAGCGCGATGCGGGACGCGCCGAGCGCGTCGAGCATCTGGGCCGCCGCCGAGTAGTCCCGCTCGTCCTCGGCGTGGCCGAGCGCGACGTTCGCCTCGTAGGTGTCCAGGCCGGTGTCCTGCAGGGCGTACGCGTCGAGCTTCGAGTAGAGCCCGATGCCGCGGCCTTCCTGGCGCAGGTACAGCAGGAAGCCCCCCTTGTCCGAGATGCGCTCGATGGCCTCGCGCAGCTGGGGCCCGCAGTCGCAGCGCTGACTGCCGAAGATGTCACCGGTCAGGCACTCGCTGTGCAGGCGGACCAGCGGCGCCGGGCCGCCCTCGGCGCAGCGCCGCAGCGCACCGGACCAGTCACCCAGGCCGAAGGCGACATGCTCGCGCCCGTCGACGAGCCCGTGGAACGAGAACAGGCGGGCGGTGGTGGAGTATCCGTCGAGGAGCCGCAGCGGCACCGTCACCTGCGTGCGCATCGTTGCCCCGGGCAGTGTTTCGAACATGCTCCTCCTTCAGGTGGCCACGGCGCGGCGGCGCAGCAGCAGCACCGCGACGCCGGGAAGGCTCGACACCAAGACCAGTACCCCGTAGACGGTCGCCGTTGCGACTCCTTGTGCGGCGCTCAGCCCGGCCGCGCCGAATGCCCAGGCGGCCACCCCCTCGCGGGGGCCGAACCCGCCGATGTTGGCGGGCACCCCCATGGCGAGCAGGGCCAGCAGGGTGAGCGGCAGCAGCTGGGCGGCCGGGGCCGTCAGGCCGGCGGTCCGGGCGGCGACCAGGAACGTCACGAGGTGCCCACCGACGGCGACGGCGGAAAAGAACACCACGCCGGGCCAGACCCGCCGGTCGAGCAGCACCCGGCGCACGTCGGTGCGGGCGGTGTGCACCAGCCGGCGCCAGGCCCGCGGCCCGCGCCGCCCGGCGACCAGCGCGAGCACCACCACAGCCGCGGCCACGGCGGCGACGCCGAGGGCGATGCGGGGCACGTACGGGCGCACCGGCGACGGCAGCGCCCACAGCAGCCCGAGGGCCAGCGCGCACTGCACGACCTGCCCGGCGCCGCGCTCCCACACCACCGCGCGCACGCCGCGGCCGACGTCGCCGTGCTCCCGGCCGTGCCCGACGGCCCGCTCGACGTCGCCGAGCACGCCGCTGGGGACCGTGGAGTTGATCAGGCAGGAGCGGTACATGTCGGCCACCGCCGCCCACAGTGGCAGCTCCAGGCCGAGGCCGCGGGCGACCAGCCGCCACCGCCAGGCGCACGCCACGATGGTGGCCGCCCCGACCCCGACCGCCGCGGCCAGCGCCCACGCGTCGATCGTGCGCAGCCCGGCCAGGAACGGCCCGCTGCCGAGCCGCCACAGGAGCAGCAGCAGTACCGCCACGCCGCCCACCGTCCGCACCAGTCCCCAGGGGACCGCGGGGATGCGGATGCGCGGCATGGTGGGTTCCTTCCGTCTGAGGGGATCTCTGTGTCATACGCCCCGCGGCCACTGTGGGTTCAGTCCCACGCCGGGCACGCTGCCGCCGAAAGCGCCACGGCCACCCGTCGAGGCGATTGTGGGTTCGGTCCCACGCGGGGCACGCTGCCGCCGAAAGCGCCGCAGACCCCGTCGCGGCCACTGTGGGTCAGAGCACCGCGGCCACCTGTCGCCGGCCATTGTGGGTTCAGTCACACGCCGGGGCACGCTGACGGGAAAGTGTCGCGGCCACCCGTCCGGCGGTGGCCTCCCAACCGGCCAGGGTTGGCCGGCGGGCGAGGGCGGCGGCCCGCAGCCGGCCGCGCAGCGCCGGGTCGGCGAGCTGGAGGGTGTGACGTACGGGCGCAAGGTGCGTGAGGCCGTCATCGCGTTGAAGCTCAACCAGCAGTACACCAAGGGCG